>JBHJOU010000722.1:0-2526 GCA_050329355.1 Rivularia sp. (in: cyanobacteria) | reverse complement strand
GGGGGATGGGGAGATGGGGGGACAAGGGGATGGGGGGACAAGGGGATGGGGAGAATTAATTATTAACTCCTCATTCTTAACTCCTAACTCTGGTACAGACGTAGCAATGCTACGTCTCTACAACTCCTAACTCTTTTTCAGTAAAAATGCTGAAAAAAGTCATAAATATCACCTTTTGTTGATAAATATTCCTGAAGCTAACCGATTATTTCTGTGAAAGGAAATATTGGTGTTAGTAAAGCGAGATACAATGCGTGATATCAGTCTACTGATGGCAAGCGTGTTAACAACGGGACAACCTACTGTACCTGAGTTGCCCGAAGAACTGCCAGAACAACAGTTAAATACACAACAAGAATTAAGGCAGAATCAAGAAATCATAGTCGCTCCATCGGCTGAAATCGCGCCACCAGAATTTATTGAGTCCGATAATACTTTAGAACCTACTTACGACGAAAAATTACCAGAAAGTACAAGCAATATTAAATTTAAAGATTCTGTTACTCAGATTCTTCCCGCTACTCAACCCTTAGAATCAGAAAATCCGATGTCACAAGTCACACCAGTATCGGAGCTTGATGATGTCAGTCCAAATCACTGGGCTTTTGATGCTCTGCAATCTTTAGCAAGCCGTCATAATTGTGCGATCGCATATTCTAATGGTAGTTTTGCCGGGGAGCGCGTTATCAATCGCGATCAATTTGCAGTTGGAATCGATGCTTGTTTACAAAAAATTAACGAATTGATTGCTAGTAAAGGAGCGAATGCGATTGATCAACAAGATTTAATTATTCTGCAACGTTTACAAAATGAGTTTCGTGCCGAATTAAATCAATTAGAAGAACGGATTATTTCTTTAGAAGAAAGAACTAACGAATTAAAAGCAAATCAATTTTCCCCGACAACTAAATTTTTTGGACAAGCTATTACTAGTTTGCAAGGAACTAACAAAAATGAGGTAGATTTATTTCCTAGAGATGGAATACCCGAACGTACTGCACAAACTAATCTAACTTTTGCTAACAGTATGCAACTAACGTTAGCAACTTCGTTTACAGGACGTGATTTACTGTTAACTGGTTTGTATGCAGGAAATTTGGGTTCTTCTGCATCGTCTTTGTTTACTAATATGGGTCGTTTGGGTTTTGAGTCGGATACAGATAATGATGTATTTGTCAATGATTTATCTTATCGCTTCCCGATTTCCGATAACTTAGGAGTTGTTGTCGGTGCTGCGGGTGTGAATCCCATCAACACATTTCGCGGAATCAACCCCTTAGAAGGTTCTGGAGAAGGGGCAATTTCTGCATTTGCTCAACGTAACCCAATTTTAGGAATTGGTAGCGGTACAGGTGGTATCGGCTTTGATTGGCAAATTAATCAGGATATAAGTTTACAAGCTGTTTATAGCGCTCAATTTCCTAGTTTTGCTGCGGATAAAAATGTTGGTGGACTTTTCGGTGGCAGACACACTACAGGAGTTCAACTGACGGTAGCACCTACTAAGGATATAGATATTGGCTTGAATTATCTTTATTCCCATTCTCCTGATGGTTTACTCGCAACTGGTATCGGTGATGCTCAGTTAACTTCTCCTTTTGCACCGACTACAGGTTTTGATACTCAAGCTGTTGGTGCTACCATTGCATGGCGCATCAATCCCAATTTGCAATTAGGAGGTTGGGGAGGCTGGACTTTTTCTAATCCAGAGGATATTCAAGGTAGGGTAGAAACTAATAATTGGGCGGTATTTGCAGCTTTTCCCAACCTAGGGAAACAGGGGAATTTAGGAGGAATTATTGTCGGACAACCTCCGAAAATTACATCTAGTAGTTTACCTGATGGATTCAACTTTCCCAACTTTTCTGACAACGGAATACCAGGAGGAAGAGATGGTACATCTTTGCACGTAGAAATGTTTTATCGCGCTCAGTTAAATCAAAATTTAGCCTTGACTCCCGGTTTTTTCGTCGTTTTCAACCCCGATCATAATCAGAGTAACGACGCTTTGATAGTCGGAGCGTTAAGAGCCACCTTCCGGTTTTAATTTGATATTAGTGTAAATCTAATCAATCGCGTTAGTTGTATTTACCTGCAATTTTCAAAAGTTAGGAGTTGTAGAGACGTAGCATTGCTACGTCTGTACCGGAGTTAGGAGTCGGGTTTTTCAAATCAGTATCGGTAACACCCTGACAAATCTTCTAAAAATACGACTTCTGTAGATATCAGCAGCGCGATCGCATTGGTTTTACTTTTAATTAAAAAAAACACTTTTAAGATGCAACAAGTTAAAAATTACCCGAAATTGGCTTTTACAGCGATTCTCACCAGTGGTTTAGCTGCAAGCATTTTTGGTTTAGTTACACCAATTGCTTTTGCTCAACAAACTACGACTTCACCACTCACCGTTCAAAGTACTGGTACAATATCCGGAACTCTTGTACTTCCTTTTTTTAATCCCAATTACAACAGGGTTTTGACTCGTGTAGATACTGATGAGAATGGTGCTTATTACCGCAACATTGG
>JBHJOU010000618.1:0-8427 GCA_050329355.1 Rivularia sp. (in: cyanobacteria) | reverse complement strand
AGGGGATGGGGGGACAAGGGGATGGGGGGACAAGGGGATGGGGGGGAGATGGAAACTGTTTCTCCGATATTGTTACGACAAGTTACTCAAAGAGTACAAGTTGGACGAGAAGTTTTAGGATATTTGCGGGTGAGTCATCCTTGGTTTGAAGTGACAAAACCTAGTCGTCAGTTAATTGTTGATTTGGCTTTCGGTATTGGTTGGATGCTGCTTTCTGTCGCTGCTAGCGGCTGGTTTCTTGCGGGGTTAGCAATGCAACCTGTACGAGAATCTTATCAACATCTGAAGCAGTTTACCGCTGATGCTTCTCACGAACTCAGAAGCCCGATAGCATTAATTCAAACTAATGTCCAAGTTGCTCTCAATGAGTTGGAAGTAACTCAAGCACAAGGAACTAATGTAGAACATTATCAACAACAGTTAAGAATAGTAGAACGATTAACGCAGCGTCTTGGTAAATTAGTCAATGATTTACTATTTTTAGCACGTCAGGATAGTGGAATTACTGCTTACGAATTTTCTGATTGTCCTATAGATGCTTTGTTAATGGAAGTAGTTGAAGAACAACAATTATTCGCAGCGGAAAAAAATATTACCCTTAGCTTGAAATTAATTGAATCTTCCCAAACCGCAACTAATCCCGAATTGCTTGATGATTGGTTTTCTTTAATGGGTAATTGGGAACAATTAGTACGTTTATTTACTAATTTGATTAGTAATGCTTTACGCTACACCCCAGAAAACGGCAAAGTAGAAGTTGAATTAGCGCGTGTGGAAATTACAAACCGCTCCTTACTCCAAATAAAAGTCAAAGATAACGGTATTGGTATTCCATCTGAAGCGCTACCACGTTTATTTGACCGTTTTTATCGAGTAGATCCAGCACGCAGTCACGGTTCAGGGAATACTTTTACTAAAAATACCGCTGGTTCGGGTTTAGGATTAGCTATCTGTCGGGCAATTATTGAAAATCATCAAGGAGTTGTACAAATTGAAAGTATTTTTGGTAAAGGTACAACAGTTACTGTCACTTTGCCAATTGCTCTAGAGACTTAATTATTTACAGTGAAAATGTTTCAAGTAGCAGATACAAATTATTTCTCGTGACAGATGTAGATGAGTAACTGTACCTACTAATGTGGTTAACAAAGCTTGAATAAAATAATCAATTGTTAAAAATTCATACCCATCATAATTAATCTGGTGGACTAGTAATTTACTTTTGATGATAATTTATTCAGCAATAATCTATGTATAAAAATAAAGTTTTCAGGAGGATTGAATGCCTATTAATTTAAGAGAAGATGTTGCGTTTATTATACTCAAAAAAATCAAGGATAGCGGTTCGGGAATGCACGAAGTTGGCTTCACAGAAACCGATTTTACTGGTCGAGGATTAACGGAAAGTGACTTTTTAGGTCATTTAGATTATCTCAACCAAAAGCAGTATATTAAAGCTGAATTTTCAGGTAATGCATATGCAAATCAGGAAGATGTTCCTAGTGCAGTTAATCCTAAAGAGTTTGATTTAAGAGTCGCCAATACTTTCGGTGCTGAGGATGGGCCTCTTCCTCATTTAATTGCTTTTGAAAAAGCAGAATTGACTGAAAAAGGACAAAAGTTACTGGCAAAAATGCAGCAAAATCCTCCTCAAAATTTAGATAAAGGACCAAGTATTCCAATTGCAACTAAAGATATGCCATTCTTAGAAAAAGTAATGGTTAAGGGCGGTTTAAATGATATCTTTGATGCTAGAGATATAAGCGAAGTGGTATTCCGTACCATGCGAGATATGATGACTACGGAAGCATCCGAACGGGTTTCTCAAGAATTGCACGAACCAGCAGAAATCACTAAGGATAAAGCTTTACAAAATGAAATTGCCGATTTATGGAAAGATACTAACCCGATCGTGGCTTTCTTAAGTAGAGTTCGTCCACCTCTTAAAATTAAATCTGACACTTTCTTATTCCGCATTCGTCAAGAAGGTAGTTTACAACGCAATGTAGACGAAAAAATGGTAGTTAAAGCCGTATTTTCGGCAACTAAAGACGAATTATCCCCAGAAAGAATTAAAGAAATTGAGCAATTTTTACCCGATCAGATTCTTCAATTGTGGCAAGAAGCTTGATGTTAAGAGATTTTAGATTTTGGATTTTGGATTTTGGATTAAAAAGTTAGAAGTTAGGAATCCTCAATCAGAAGTCGGGTTTTTTGGAAATATCTCGAACACAATCACAACTATGATAAAAACCCGACTTCTATTTAAAAGTTATTTATTTTTTCGACATTGGGTTTTTCTTCATCATTTGAGTAACTCTATCCCTTAGTAAAACTTCTTTTTTAGTATCTTCTAGAGATTTAGCTAAAGTAATTGCTCTTTCATAGAAGTTACCAGCGGTAGAGTAATTACCTAGTTTCTCGTATAGTTGAGCATAGGATTCAAAGGTATTTAATTCTTCCTGGGGGCTGCGTAATTCTTTGGCGATCGCCAGACGTTTCTCTAATAAATCAAAAGTACGGTTGTACCGTCCTACCGAACTATGAGCAGTTACTAATCCATCAATTGCTCGTAGTTGATTGAGATTATCCCGTGCTGTTTGAGCAATTCTGAGAGCGGCTCCATAAGTACCGATAGTGTCTTGATAAGAACTAATTACCCCGTAGACTTCACCTAGATTATTCAAGGTGTTTGCTTCACCTATAGGGTCATCAACTTGTCGGCGATAATTCAGAGCATTTTTGTACAATTTAACTGCTTTATTATAATCTCCTAATCTGGCTGCGGCTAATCCTAAATTGCTCAAAGATAGTCCGTAACCTTCATTACTATTAAGGTTTTGAGCGATTATAAATGCTTGTTGAAAAGTTTGGGAAGCAGTTCTAAATTCGCCTTTTTTTAACAGTAAAGTACCAATGTTATTTAACGCAAAAATCTGACTTTGAAAGTCCTTGGTGTCGCGAGCGATCGCCAAGCGTCTGCGAATTGCATCTTCGGCTTTTTTATACTGTTTTAACTGTACATAACCTTTACCTAAAAATTCATAAGTTAAACCAAGGGCATTCAAATCACCGATTGAATGATAAATTTCTAGTGCTTGCAACAACGACTTAACTGCTTTATCGGGATTTCCCTCGATATTTTGTCTTTCACCCAAACGTAATAAAGTATCTGCTTCATCTCTCGATTTGAGCAAGACTTTTCCATTAATCGACGGACGATGCAGTTGTTCAGTAATATCAGTAGCACTGACAACTGTAGGACTTAACAAGAAACAAAATAGTAAAAAATAAAAACTATGATGCAACTTCCAAGGCAATCGCTTGCCAACATTATGAGATATTGATGATTGAAATTGAGCGGATGTTAGTAGATTCCACTGCTTCATATAAATTTTCCTTTTTGTGAAAAATAGATTTTAAGTAAAATAATTTACAAATCCAGAAAATAATTACCAGCAATCTATTAAACCAAGTATTTTTACGCAGGTACGGGCTGAAGGAAATTTTCACCCAAATATATAGCACGGACATCTGCTGGTAATTTTTCTTCTAGCATACGATAACCTTGTTGGAGAAAATTTGCTACTTGAATTGGAGAAATTGTTTCACCTTCAGCTTGTAAATAAGCAGCAATTCTGGTTTCACTCCAGTGGAAAGTTTGAGCCATTAAGACCATCAATCTTAACATTGGTGGTAATTGATCTAATGCTTGCTCTACGTAACACCACAGCGGCGGAGAAGTCGTCTTCAGGGAATAATGAATGCTTTCGGTGGGTGGTAGTTCCGTTTCATTGATACAATAAGCAGTCATATTAATCAGCCAGTTTTGTAAAGTCAGCGGTACACCGCCGTGTAACGGCGGTGCCTGCGCTGACCGGCGTTCCCCGCTCAAAGCTGGAGTACCTGGTTCTGTGCTTTCTAGATTAACTGCTCCGATTTGGTAGTAAATATGCCGCCAAGTCATCGCAAATAAATAATCGGCTTGTACTGGCGATCGCGCTGAATGCATAATCAAGGTGTAGACAATTGGACTATATCGGCAAAAAATCGCCGTAAAGTACCTTCCAGCCTCTGGATGCTGACAAAACAAAGCGATCAATTCTTGGTCACTTTTATGGAACAGTGACTTGACTAAGGGATGGTTGGATTCTGGGAAATGAGGAATTTGCACAGTCTTTTTTGGTCTATGTTGCTAGAATTATTTCAGAAATGTATATTTTTTGTTAATGGCATAATATCTTGGTGTTGATGGATTTACCACGAAATCTTTGATTAAAAGTTTTCATACAATATAAGCACGATTTTTATTTAAGTCGAAATTGACAAAAACGAAAAACAATTTTCTTATATATTTATTAATTTGTTCATGGTTATACCAATTGACTTGATAGCTTACCTGTTTACTCCGACTACTCTAGGTTCTTTTCTGCCATTGGACAGCTTGTTCTCCACTCAAGGCATTATGGTGATGCTGCTAGCAGCTTATGCTGGTGCAATGTGGATGTTTCTTACCAGCGCTCCCAAGGTACATACTGTGATGGTGTCGGATTTGGAAATTGCTAGGGATTTGTACGAAGGATTATTAGATTTACCGGCAGCGGAAGTACCTTTGCACTATTATTACAATTATGAACAAACAATAGGTGCAACAGGGATTGATCCGATGTATTTAGGTAGCAGCCCTACTTATGCAACTAGGATGAATGCAGCTACTGAAGGACTGTGGTATCAATTGAAGAAGAATACTCAACTACACGTGATTACTGGGGCTAATTTAGGTACCAAAAATCAACAGCGTCACGTATGCTTTGACCGTGAATGTCTGGAAATGATTTTACTACGAGTAGAAACACGGGGTTTAAAATTTAAAATTCGCAATCGCAAACCGTTGAATTTTTTACTCAAAGATTACGAAGGGCGTGTTGTTGAAATGGCAGAAGTAGCTAATTAAATTAAATAAATTACTAATATGGAGACGGGGCATATTACTACGTCTCCAGCAATACCAAATCACCTCTTGTTATTTCGATTCAACAACGCATTACCGACTAATTTCAAAAATACATTCCAACCTCTTAACCAATTGCTCCGCTAAATCTAATAAATCTACAGCATCGCTTTCCGAAGCAAAACCCCGATTACGAGCATAACTAGCACTTTCTACTAACATAGTTTTGATCGCAAATACTCGATTTTCTGCTTTAGAAAGCCTGAGACAATCTTCTAACTGAGTCGCTATTTCTTGTAGTGATTTACCTCGTGACTGCTTTCTGACGCTGACAGCTACCCAATCATCACTTTCTAGAAAAGTAGTAACTGATTCTACAAAATTTGTTTGGGTAATTTCGTCTTCATCCCACTTTTCTAACCAATCTCCATCAACATCCTCAGCATATAAATAAGCTGCTTCTAATCCATATCTAACTATGTCATTTTGTAACTTTTGAGCTGCTTCTACAGATTCTATAAACTTATCTAATCTCTTTTGAGTGTCAATTGACATTTCTTTAACCATTCTGACTCAAAGTACTAAAAAATCTTGCTTTCAAACAGTTATCAGTTATCAGTTATCAATTGCGACGTTGGATGCTTGGAGATAAGGTAGAAAGCATATTAATAGATTATTAGATTACTGTTCACTGATAACTGTCCACTGTTAAACAATTCGCTAAAAATTAAATGTTAAATAAATACCCGCTTCAAGATTATCACTGTTATACAGCGTTACATTAACTATTCTGTCTACAAAATCAGTCACACCCGGATTGTAACTTAATAGTAATCCTTTATCTATCTTCCAGAAGCGCAAGGTGGATTCCCAATTATGAGATTTATCTTGAAAAAATTCTTCACTTAAGCTAGTGAGTTGAACACAAAGAGATTTATCGTACTTACTACTTACAATTATATCAGTCGCCATTGAAAGGTCGGCAATATATCTTTTTACAACAGTACCTCCACGACGTTCAATATTATTTACAATAGATGCAATTAAATCAGCGTCTTGGGCAGAAAATTCACCAGACATTAATTTTTGTCTCCAAATATAAAATTTAGAGTCATTTTCGTTGAGCCATTTGGGGAATAAGTAGCTGTACCAAAATTTCAAACTCGGTTTGAGAGCATTAAAAGCTGCTTGCTGTTCTTCGTAGGTGGGTAAAGATTTGACTCTCAGCCAAGCTTCAGCATCTCTTATTACTTGTTCTAAAAATAAAATGACAAATTTCTTCGCAGTTAAGGAACCAGGTTTTAAGTCTTTTACCCAACGGTTTATTTCATCTAATCTGCTTGCTAAATTTGGTTCTACTGTAGATGCTTCCCTTATCAAATATTTTAACCTATTTTTGATATCTTTTGCTTGCAAAAAATCATATCCCTCGCATCATAAAATTAGATTTAGCTTTCCGATTCTATTAACTATACAAGTAGTCAAGCCTTGAGTATTTATTTGATTCTTTATTTAATGATTTATTTATATATTTACTCTACTAATCCCTACTCCCTACTTCAAGCAAATGTTGGCATAAGTGCTTATATAAAGATAAGGTAAAAACGGTGCGTTAGGCAATACCAAACGCACCTAAAATATTATTCTGTAGGGTTTGCTGATTCAGGTTTTTCTGGCTTGAGCAGGGGAAAGGCGATAACGTCGCGGATACTTGCCGAATCAGTCAATAACATCACTAATCGATCGATACCGATACCCAAACCACCAGTAGGAGGCATCCCGTATTCTAAAGCGGTGAGGAAATCTTCATCAACACCTTGGGCTTCCAAGTCACCCGCAGCTTTTTTAGCTGCTTGTGCTTCTAAACGCTGACGTTGATCGATGGGATCGGTAAGCTCGGAAAAACTATTAGCAGTTTCTCTGCCTACCATGTATAATTCAAATCGTTCCACTAAACCGGGTTTAGAACGATGAGGTTTTGCTAAAGGTGAAATTTCAACGGGGAAATCAGTGACGAATATCGGTTGAATCAAATTTTCTTCCACTTTTTGTTCAAAGGCTGCATTTAGAAGTTTACCTATGGAAGGGCAATCATCTATACCTTCAATTCCAGCATTTTTACAGGCTGCTTTCGCTTGTTCAAAACTTTGAAAAGAATTAAAATCAACACCAGAATATTCTTTAACCAAATCATGCATTGTCGCTCGCTTCCAAGGAGGAGTTAAATCAACTTCAGTTCCTTGGTAATTAATTTTCAGCGTGCCGATAACTTCTTCACTGACAGTAGTAATAATACCTTCCGTCAAATCCATCATATCGTTGTAGTCGGCGTAAGCTTGGTAAAGTTCGATGGAAGTAAATTCTGGATTGTGACGAGTAGAAATCCCTTCATTGCGAAAAATTCGTCCTAATTCAAAAACTTTTTCAAACCCACCGACAATTAACCGCTTCAAATGAAGTTCGGTAGCAATACGTAAATATAGCTGCATTTCCAGCGTATTGTGGTAAGTAATAAACGGACGTGCATCCGCCCCCCCCGCTTCACTTTGCATTACCGGAGTTTCAATTTCAATAAATCCCCGTTCATCTAAATAGCGACGAATCCCAGCAGTAATCAAAGCCCGACGACGAAAAGTTTGTCGCACCTCCGGATTAACAATCAAATCAACATAACGTTGACGATAACGTTTAGTAATATCAGTTAATCCATGCCATTTATCCGGTAAAGGTAATAAAGATTTAGTCAGCACAGTATATTGCCGAACATAAACCGATAACTCGCCCTTTTCAGTCCGTTTAATAGTTCCTTTAGCTCCGAGAATATCGCCGATATCAGTCAGCTGCTTCAAATTTTGGAAAGCCGCAGCATCAATATCAGCCATACTTTCAGAAATCCGTTTCTTTTCTAAATAAAGCTGAATAGTTCCAGTTTCATCCTGTAAAGTGAAAAAAGCCAACTTACCCATCACACGACGAGCCATAATTCGTCCAGCGATCGCCACTTCAATATCAGCAACTTCTTCCCCGTTAGCTAAATCGGCGAATTTTTCTTGTAATTCAGCAGCATGATGGGTTAGTTCCCAATTGTAAGCATAGGGATTCATCCCCTGCTGTCGTAACTGTTCTACTTTTTCTAGCCTCGTGGCACGGATATCTTCTTCCGACATGGTTTACGAACTTACGAACGGCAAGCTTTCATTATAATTCTCTGCTCGCATTGTACATTGAGAATAGTTGAGATAGGCTTTTTCAATAGGATTGTAAATTATGAACTGGCAAAATTATATTCATTCAGATTCTGAAGTTTTACTGGGAAAACCCACGGTGAAGGGAACTAGGATATCAGTTGAGTTTTTGTTGGGGGTAGTAACTGTTTGCTAATTTCTGCCCATAAATCGACATATCTTCCCATTTGTCTAGTTAAAGAAACCAATTCATTGAGAATATTATCTTTTTAAGAAAGTCTTAATCGCTTA
>JBHJOU010000441.1:0-2195 GCA_050329355.1 Rivularia sp. (in: cyanobacteria) | reverse complement strand
GTATTAGATTCCGTCGTTCCTTCCTCAGTATTACCAGAACCCGCAACAGCTAATTCATCCTGTTGTTCCAAACTTACTTGCTGTCGCTGGGGTGCAAGCAATCCGACTAAATAGCGATCGCGCACGCTGCTTTCGTCAATTTCTTCGTTTTCTCCACCCGCAGGACCTAGTAAATCTGCTAGTATTGCTTGTTCTAATTTTGCTCGGATTTCGTAGGGGGAAGGTGGTTTTAATTGGGTTTTTGATTCTAGCCCCCCTTCAATAAGGGGGGTTGGGGGGATTTCTTCATCCGTTGCAAAATCTTCTTCGGTTTCGGATGGGGGATGAGGGATAAATCCCTCACTACGAACAAGGGTAATTTTATTATTTTGTTTTTGTTTTGATTGGGATTTTGAAGTTGATTTTTTAGACTTTTTATTTTTATTATCAAAATAACGAATTATATCGTTAGCAATATTTTCGGCAATTTCTCCCTCTACTCCCAAGCTATCAGCGTCTTTATCTAAATCGAGGTGGTTTAAAAGGATATTCAACTGGGATTCGGGAGCAGAAATAACAGCACTCCAATCTAATTGAGCCGTACCTTGACGCAATTTTTGATTCAATTCTTCTAAATTTAATTCCCCTGGAAGTATTGTCGGGAGAGTGATTGTTTGCATCTTATATTGAGATAATTATTTTAGAGGGGGGAGATGGGGAGACAAGGAGACAAGGGGACAAGAAGAAATTAATTCCTAACTCCTAACTGCTCACTGTTTCCCTAAATTCCAATGTTGACTATCAAAATCGGTCAATAATCCAGAAGTATCGTTTTCCGGTACGATAATTAACAGCGCTCGCATGGCTCTTGTCATCCCTACGAATAAACTGCGACGCTCTCTTTTGAGGATTTCGGCAATTTCATCTTCTGGGGTGTTTTTAGTAAATTTGGGGTAAGCTGCATTCAAAAATCCGGCTATACACACTATCGGAAATTCTAAACCTTTTGCGGCTTTTAGGGTAATAACTTTAACTTTTTTTGAGTTTAAATCTAAGTTTTTACTCGACATGAAGCTGGCTGGTAAACCCAGGTAGTTAAGTTGACTGGCTATTTTCTCTCCTGCGTCTTCGGTGGGTGTGAGAATCGCGCAAGCGTTTGTCCCTAAACGGTATTCGCGAGCGGCTGTTTGGCAAAACCGCATCAGTAATTCGGCTTCGTTGGCTGCATTTGTAACGGCTCTTACTGCTGGTGGAGGACCGTTATTAATGTATTCTCGAATTAGATTATCATTATTTTTAGCGTTTTCGGTTTCGTCTTCTAAGGTGGAAGTTGCCAAGAAGGAATAAGCAGCTTCGTTGATTTCGCGGGTGGTACGATGATTAACTTTTAGTATTCCTGTACGTCCGACAAATTTTAAATCTTGGTGGATATCATTCCAGCGGAAACTGCTTCCGTATATCGATTGATTCGCATCTGCTGTGATAAATAAACGATTGGGATGACGACACAGTTGGGTAAGCAAACGCAAAGTATTCGGATCTAAATCTTGCGCTTCGTCAACTACCACGGCATCATATACGGGGGGATTCTCCATTTCCCGTAAAATATCTAAAGCGTCAGTACGGTGTTGATGCCAAGTTTTAAGATTATTTTCTGCTAGTAATTGGTAAAAATGTTCGCGTAAATGCCAAACTGCTTGACGTTGAGTTTTGTTAAGGGAAATTTCTCTACCGCTTCTGGGGGTATTTTGGTACTCTTCTAAAGTTGTAATTTCTCTCGCTTCAATTACCGAATTAATTTCATCAATGAGATAATCTACCGTAAGATTTTCTAAAGTTCGCTTTTGAGCTTGACGTTTGAGTAAATTACCTGCAAAAGTTTCAGCAGCATTTTTCAAAGCTTGTTTGAGCAACTTTCGTAAATCTGTGGCTGTAGCTAGTTTATATTCAGATTGGGAATTATCCGCTTGAATTAAAGAATTTGCAATTGAATCCGCAGTTTTCACATCCACATATTTAACATCATCTCCCAAAAGTCTGGTTAAAAGCTGTTGAGAGAAACTTATCAAAGCATTCGTATAAGTCGTAAATAAAATTTTGGGTTGGGAAACACCTTGATTTTGCAGAATTTCCAAAATAGCGCGAGTACGATATAAAGCCACCGTACTTTTTCCCGTACCGGGGCCACCTTTTAGTAAACTAGGACCATTCGCATT
>JBHJOU010000450.1:0-9719 GCA_050329355.1 Rivularia sp. (in: cyanobacteria) | reverse complement strand
TCAGTTGAGTCCAATACACTAAAACCTCACCCCCTTCCCCTCTCCTGTCGGGAGGAGAGGGGTGCCCGGAGGGCGGGGTGAGGTAAAATTTGTATTCCACTCAAGTGAAAACCGCTATAATTGTTACTAATAATGTTGCAGATTATGTTGATTTTACCGGACTACATCTCGAAAACTGGTTTCAATAAATCACAATCAAGCAACAGCATAACCTGTATGTGGTCTAACATATGGCGGATGAAATCCCAAAACAATTTTATCTTTAGGAATTCCAGCGGCTTCTAAATCATAAGTTACGCCATCTTCTGTATCGTCGCGCTGCACCCATATTTTATCATCAATAATTTCTAAATGAATTAAACAACCGTGAATTCGTTTTGTATCATGCCATCCTAAAGTTATTAAACAATAACTATGATTTTCGCTATCAAAAACTGGTCTGTATTCAATATCTCCGTAAGAGTAAGGTATTTTGGTATAAGCAATTAATGTTTCTTTAATAATATTTTGATAATCTAAGTTATCCATTGTACGATTTCCTGTTTATTAACATTAAATACGATTAGATAAATATTTTCACTTTCTATTAAAAGCGTACCAATTGGTTCTTGAAATAAAGCATCATATATACTATCGCGCACTCCTAAGTATAATGTCCGTTCTGGTTCAACACGACGCATAACAGCACGATATAAAACAAAGCCTCCAATAGCATCTTTAAAGTCTTTTATTTCTGAAGGGCTAATAAAACTTTTTATTTCTACAGCTATTTTATTTTCTGCTTTCTGTGCAGCTAGTAATTTTTTTGCACCTAAATCTACATACATATCTCTTTGACCCCATTTTATATGCAAAGGGTCATCTGTAACTATCCAACCATCTTTTATCAAAGCATTTTTTAGAGCATCATGATATATGTCTTTAGCTGGCATTAAAATATTACTCCTTTCTCAACACCAAATCCCCACAACTTTCCCCGTCAATTCTTCTCCCAACCACGGTGTATTACTTGATAAACTATGCAAATTCTTGCTCTCAACTTTCCAAGTTTCCTGGGGATTAAATAAAGTTAATTCGGCTTTTTCACCAACTTTAATGTTACTCGGACTTTGTTTCAAACATTCTGCTGGATTGGTAGAAAGTGCTTTCCACAATTCTAAAGCTGTAAATTCACCCGTTTCTACTAAATTTTGCCATAACAAAGCTAATGCTAATTCTAAACCTATGGCTCCTGCTGGGGCTTGAGCAAAGGCTACGGTTTTTTCTTCGTAAGTATATGGTGAATGCTCGATCGCGATCGCATCTATTATTCCTTGCTGCACTCCCCGACGCAATGCTATCATATCCTCTGGATTTCCCAGGGGAGATTTTAAATTTAACGCAGTATTATAGCTTTTAATTACCTTTGTGTCAAGTAAAAGATGCATCCAAGTAGTACTAGCGGTGATGGGTAAACCTTTAGATTTAGCATCAGCGATGAGTTGTACGCTACGAGCGGTAGATACACGCATGATGTGGATGGGAGTAAAAGTAGCGGTGACGATTTCGAGTAAAGCAGCGATTGCGGAAGTTTCCGCAGCTACGGGGATTCCTGGTAAACCCCATTGAATCGAATTTGCTCCCTCACGCATCACTCCATCAGAGGAAATATTGCGATCGCAACACCAAAAGGCTGTGGGTTTTCTTAAGGGCTGTAGATATTCTAAGACTCGACGTACTAAGGCTAAATTATTCAAAGCGTCACCATCAGCGAAACCGACTACTCCCGCAGTTTTTAAATCGGCTAATTCGGTGATTTTTTCACCTTTGACATGGTGTGTAATTGCACCCCAGATATTGAGAAGAGGGAGAGGGGATAATTGGGAAGCTTTACGAAGTTGCTGTAATTTGGCGACAACAGCGGGGTTATCAATAACTGGGGATGTGTCTGGTAACAGAGTAATTCGAGTAAAACCACCAGCAGCAGCAGCTTTGAGTAAAGATACAATCGTTTCTCTTTCTTCAAAACCCGGTTCACCGGAATGACTGTATAAATCGACTAATCCAGGTCCTAAAATTAAAGATTCACAATCACGAATAGAAGTATTTTCTGGGATATCAGAGATTTTAATTTTATCATTAACTGAACGAATATAACCGTCCTCAATCAACACATCACAAATTTCGTCAGTTTTAGTT
This sequence comes from Rivularia sp. (in: cyanobacteria), assembly GCA_050329355.1. Taxonomy (GTDB): domain Bacteria; phylum Cyanobacteriota; class Cyanobacteriia; order Cyanobacteriales; family Nostocaceae; genus Rivularia. The sequence continues at coordinate 7,541 of JBHJOU010000450.1, read as the reverse complement.
AGAGGGTTGATAATTCTTACTTGTTGTAAAAGTTCGATTGTCATGATGTAAGTTGATAGTTGACAGTTGACAGTTGACAGTTGAAATAAAAATCTTAAATTATTTGTGAGAAATTTCTAAATAAATTGGCGCTTTATTTGCACTATTACACAAGCGAAATCCATATAAACCCGTGAAGACGGGTGCCGGTTTGTGTAGTCGCGACTTCTAGTCGCCAGGTATAAATAAAATTTACTTTCCATTTCCCGATTAAATTTACATATTTTCTTACGTTTAAATTAGGATTACTATAGTTAATAATTCTTGCTAAAAATTAACCTCTAACCTCTAACCTCTAACCTCTAACCTTTATTTAACCTCTAACCTTTATTTAACCTCTAACCTCTAACCTCTAACCTTTAACCTCTAACCTTTAACCTCTAACCTTTAACCTTTAACCTCTAACCTTTAACCTCTAACCTTTAACCTCTAACCTTTAACCTCTAACCTTTATATTGATTGCTTGTACTACAGGTAAATCATTTTTGCTTTTGGGGTAATCAATTACATTTAAACAACAATTAGTTTGACGAAAATTCCAGAAAGATTCTGCGGATAATCCTAAAATCTGACAAAGTAATATTTGATTAATAACTCCATGAGCAACTATTAATATAGTATTTAATTTATCAGTGAATGCGGTATCTAGAATTGATTCATAGACTTCTATTGTCCGTTGCCAAACTTGTTGTAAACTTTCACCATTAGGCATTTTAACTTGTTCTGGTGTTTCGTACCATTGCTGTAATGCTCCGGGGAATTCTAGATCGATTTCTGTTTCTGCTTTTCCTTCCCAAAGTCCGTGAATTATTTCTTTAAATCCATCATTTAATTCTAAATTAACGTCTTGATGGTGTTGTAAAATAATTTCTGCTGTTTGTTTGGCACGTAATAAAGAACTACTAAATACTTTGTCGATAGAAACATCTTTGAGAAAATCGGCTACTTTTTTAGACTGTAATTTACCATTTTCATTTAATGAAATATCAGTTTGTCCTTGATATATATTTTGTTGATTCCAATCAGTTTCACCATGACGAACTAATAATAATCTGATTCCTTGATGATTCGGACGTAATGAGGGTAAAAATTCCCCCATATGTTGAGTTTGATTGAATGATTCTATCTGAACTTTTTCTTGGTTTAAATTACCATTATTATTTTCAGCAAAATCAAGTATATTGATGCAACAATTAGATTGGTGAAGATGTTGCATATAACCGGGATAAATCTTATTTGCAGCTTGAATTAAACATCTATTTATACAGCTATGAGCAACTAAAAGTATGGTTTTATTTTGATGCTGCGGTAAGATTTCTTGCCAAAATTCTGTTGCTTGTTTGTATAATTCTAAAATCGGAAAATATTCGACGGTTGTTTCACCATCTCGAATCAACATCCGCAATTTATCGGGATTTTCCTGCCAAAGTTTATAATCTTCAGGAAACTTTTCCTTAACCTCAGAACTGAGCATTCCTTCCCATAAAGGTAGATGAATTTCTTTTAATTTATCCGTAATTTGAAGAGGCGGAATATTATCTAAATTAGCATTGATTTCGCGATGAATAATTTCTGCGGTTTGCTTTGCTCTTTTGAGGGGGCTACAATAAATTGCATCAAATGAGATATTACTGATTGCTCTACCCACTGTTAACGCATCATTCCGACCTTTTTCGGTCAATTCTGACTCGTCTAAATGTCCCTGAATCCGTCTTACAGTATTGTAAGTGCTTTCACCGTGACGTACTATAATTACTCGTGTCAACTGTTCCCCTCCTTTCTTTCAAGAAATAATTTTACTCTAAAGTGGGTAATAATGGAGAATTGGGCATTGAAAAACTAGAATAATTAAATCAGTAAATAGTACGTACTTGCTTATGAGGGGCATTTAAACCCAGGGATTTAACTGATAACTGTTAAAGGCGATCGCCAAATTTCACCCAAGAAAAATTTCATCTCTAAAACTTGAATATTTAAAAAGTGACAAAATATTAGTAGAGATTGGCAACATATCTTAAGTTATTATTTGTAAACGTAAAAGTAATTGACATATTTTTTGTTATAAAATATCAAATGAAGAACCAGGGTATAACAATCATGCACAAAGAATATATAGAAGTTTTAGAAGCATTAATTGATAAATTGACATTATCCACTGTTTTAGAAATGTTAGAGCGAATATGTCACAAAAAAGCCGAAAATCTCAGAACTCACTGGGAAGATGAAGATTCAGCAAAGCTTTGGGAAAAAGCTGCTAGACAAGTAGAGCAGATTAATATTGATGTTTGATGTTTGATGTTTGATTTTTGATGTTTGATTAAATAATTCCGATTGATAAAATTTATTAGCTACGATAAAGATTACTCATACGTGCAACGGGAGAATTGAACATAAAAATAGTACTGACTTGGAATAAGCGATGAATTATAGATTTAACAAAATTAAAACCCGTAAAAACGGGCGAAATTACTATTATTGGAGTTAAAAAGGTTCACCTGGAAAATATTATTCTTTGCAATTTGCAATTCTCAGTTTCCTTATCTATTAGTGTTAGTCAAATCGAATTGTACCTGTAATCCGTCATTACCATTTATATTTTGTTGTCCCGGTTGTAATAAAACGGGTGTATTGCCTATTTGAACTTGTTCTCCAGTTGTGTTGTAATCAGGGTTAGAAAATATATTTTCCTCTACATTATTATTCACAACAGTTGCACTGTTCGGTTGATAATTAAAGAAGATGGAGAAATCTTGATTGGCTGTTCTTTGGTTGATTCCCGTTAATGAATCACCAGATAAAGTATAACCTCGGACATCAGTATTTCTTGAAGATTGGGCGTTTACGGGATTAGCAATAGTTCCTAGAGTTGCAACTACTCCTAAAGCAGCCAGAAAGTTCATTTTCAACATTTTTGCACGCTCCTATAATATCTGCGATGATTGGCTTCTAATTCTAAAAGATTTGTCATCTATCGCCATTATTATATGTAACTCGATATCAAAAAAACCTAGTTAATATACGTATTTTATCAAGCTATTATTTACTTATAAAGTTGAAGTACTTAAAATCAGAGAATTTTAATTATAAAAAGTTTTTATCATTCAATACGGTTCAGTTTATGATTGCGAATCTTTGCGAAATGTTACTTATTTCTGATATTAGTAAAGATTTTTGAAGTTTCTATCCCCTTAGAGAACTAAGACTTTCGATAGAATAGATAGTCAAGGAAAATTCTCTATTTACAATAAAAATTTAGGATTCTTACTTAATTAAAAATTGAAAATTTACAGTACACCTAACTATTACCCATTCCCTATTCCCTATTCCCTAATAACATTTAATTCAATACAGCTAATACAGATTTCGGTAATAATTTATCTTTAAACCAAACGATTTTCGCAGGGACATTATCTAATTTTACTCCGGCTTTTTCTAAGTTTAAACGCTCGGAAATTGCCAATATTAAATCGTTGCGTTCGGCGCTTCTAACCTGGTAAAATTTCTTTTGTAAATATTCAGGTCGCCAATATCCAACTATTTCTAATAAATACGTTCTACCATCGGGATGAACTAAGCGAAAATCGGGAATCATTACGCTACCGGGAATCGGGATTAAATCAACTTCACGCTCTAATACCCATTCTGTTTTTGCTGAATTCCATTTATCAACAAAAGACTCTTCTAACATACTATCGTAAGGTTTACCTGGTGGATAGTGAGACACTAAACCGCATTCAGAATTTAGGGTAAAACGTTTGGTTGTCGAGTTACCAGAATAAACATCGCGGGTTTGTAAAGTTGCTGCTAAACTCCATTTTGTCACGTGAAGTAAAGCGGGAATTAACTTGGCGATCGCCAATCCATATCGGGTACTAGGATTAAATAAACTAGTCGGACCATCAACTGTAATTGTAAACCCATGGTCGGCATCTCCTTCAATATAAGACATTAATTGAAATAACTTAAGATAGCGAAATAAAATCTTATATTCACCGGGAGTATTCCGATGAGCGTTTAATACTAACTGACTGGCTTTATAGAAAACACCTTGAGTTTGGGAAATATTATATCTATGTAATAAAGCGGATGGTGTTGGAGCATCAAAAGCGGTTAAAATTTTATTTTCATTCAAGTCAGCATATAAACCTTTACTAACTTGTTCGGGTAAAACTTCCTTTTCTAATTCGTGACTTAATTCATCAGCAATTTTTTTTAAAGTAAACTTTGCTGTATCACGACTGGGAACAGATTTTGCAGCACTAGCAAATACCCTTTCTCGTAACATTGGTGGTTCTAAAGGACTTACTACTTCAAAAGTAGAAAAACTGCTTTTCAAAATATAAGCCAAACCTCTTTTTATTTTATAATCTGTACTATCTCCTTCCATTTCTGAAAGTTGACGTTCAAGTTCACCATATCGTTCACCAACAGCTTTTTTATAGCAATCAATTAACTCAATAGCTAACTTTAAATGTAATTTATCAATATTTAATCGTTTGGGAATTATTTGCTCACCATTTTGACGAAAAATCAGTAAATCAGATGGTAACATTAATACAGGTTAAAGGTTAGAGGTTAAAGGTTAGAGGTTACTAGAAACGAGAACCGTTATGTCTCTACAATCCGTCAAAACTAATGAAAATAACTAGTACAATATAGCGTAAATATCTATACTATTTAAAACATAAATGTTAGTCCTCTTAAGAGGACTTTCACTATTAGACAGGGACTTATAGTTCCTGGCGGATTAAGTATTTACAATAGTATATTTATTTGCGCCGAGCGGTACTAGTAATTATAACTTCTAATCTTGATCCGATTCATCCCAAATATTCATTTGTTTATGAGATTTCTTAGTAGAATATTTACCATCCGAAGACTTTTCAGCGGCTTTATAAGTTCTTCCTCCACCAGTTCCATATATCACTTGTAATCCTTGATTTTTGTGTCTGGGCGGTTGTTCTTTTTCAACTCCCCTACGTCTTTCCGAAGTTCTTTCTTCACTGGTATTTTCTGCAATTACTTCATATAAAATTGCTCGTTTATTCTTGATATTTCCTTTCCTTAATACCCTGCCTAATCTTTGAATGTACTCCCGTGCTGAACCCGTACCAGATAAAATAATCGCAATACTCGCAGCTGGAACATCTACTCCTTCATTTAATACATGGGAAGCAACTAAAGATTTATATTCACCTTCCTTGAATTTAGTTAGTATTTCATGTCTTTCTTTTACCGGAGTTTGATGAGTGATTGCCGGAATTAAAAACTCTTGAGAAATTCGATAAACAGTTAGATTATCAGCCGTAAAAATTAATATTCTTTCTGAATAATGTTTTGTTAATAAATCCGTTAAAATTCTGATTTTACCATCAGTACCCAAAGCGATTTCCTTGGCTTCCCGATGAGCTAACATGGCACGTCTACCAGATTGCGATCGCGCACTCATTTGGACAAATTTTTGCCAACCTTGAATGCTTCCCAAGGAGATTTTAGAATCTTTCAAAAAACTGTTGCGGGTTTCGATCAATTCGTTATATCTTTCTCTTTCTTTGTGGGATAATTTAACTTTAATTTGGACAATTTCGTGTTCTGCTAAAGCTTTTCCTGCTAAATCTTCGGCTCTTTTACGATATACTTCCCTACCAATAAGATAATTTAAATCAGCGTGTTTTCCATCGGTACGTTCTGGTGTTGCACTCAATCCTAAACGATAAGGTGCAATGGCAAATTCAGCAATGACTCGATTAAAATCAGTTGGTAAATGATGACATTCATCAAAAATTATCAAAGCATATTGATTTCCCAAGGTTTCTGCGTGAATTGCGGCACTATCATAAGTAGAAACTAGTATAGGGGTTCTATCCCGCGAACCACCACCGAGCAAACCTATTTTGATATCGGGGAAAGCAGCTTCTAAATGAGCGTACCACTGATGCATTAAATCCAAAGTTGGTACAACAATCAACGTTGTGCGTGGGGTAGATTCCATCGCTAACTGTGCCAAATAAGTCTTTCCTGCTGCGGTGGGAAGCACTACAACACCCTGTCTTTTGGCTAACTTCCAAGCTTTTAAAGCTTCACTTTGATGGGGATAAGGTTCCATCACTAAACCAGGATTCATTTCAACAGGATAAAATGCTTTAGCCTCATCGACAAAATCCGTTTGCTCTGCTTGTAAAGCTTCTACTAAACGACGGTATTCGATTGCTTTAATGCGGAATTTTTCTACTCTATCATCCCATGTAGCAAAATCCATCCATGCTCGACCCCGTGGTGGTGGATGTAAAATTAATGTACCGCGATTAAATGTAAGTTTGGGTATGCGAACCATTTAGAGTTTTCCCAACTCTTTGATACTTTTACTAATAACCTATAATGGTGCATAAATAATCACCAAAATTGAAATTATATTCCCAAAATAAATTCAATAAATTGATAATTTTTCCGAAAAATTACATAAACATTCCATAATGAATGTTCATTATACAACTTTAATAAACATGACAATACTGAAAATAGTTCAGACTTAACACCCCATCCGTGATGTTTCTTGTTGTAACGAATTAACAAATAATTGGGAGAAATAAGACAAATAAAAAGCTCAAAGCCTGACAAAATCAATTTTTAATAATCGGAAATTCCAAATTGGTTAGCAATCTAGTTAATTAACAATTACAATTAGAAGTAATAAACACGTTGATTATAATAATTATTAAAGTGTCTGAATCTGTGCCATTACGGGATAAATATCTAGCCTTAATCGATGAAATTGTCCAAGCTACCCTCAAAGGTAAAATTAGTTCTCAAGGACAAGTGTATCAAATGCTGCTTAAGGGTATTTCCGTGGGGACGGGAGAAATATTTGAGTTGGTTTTGAGCGAAAATTTAGATTCTACGACTCTTCAAGTAGAGACTCAAACTGATGAATTCAAAAAAGCCAAAGCAACCCGTAGTTTAAGAGCTTTAAAGACAATTCAAACTCAATGGAAACGAGTAGAAGAGCAAAATATTGCAGTAGAATCAATTTTATCAGCTGCGAGAGAAATTACTACAGCACCAGAAAACGAACGTTTAACTATATTTTTGCGCGTTACTGACCCCAATCGCAAGCAAGCTTTAAATCAAAAACAACTCCAGCAACTAGCAAAAGCATTACAGCAAAATGTGGAGACTTTTAACTTAACGTCTTTAGGAGAATTTTCCCAAGGTATTGATCGCGGTATTGCTTCTTGGGAAAAAGTGCAGCAGCATCTGATAAGCTGGATGTATGAACAAAATCGTTCATCGATTGGATTCGGTGGAGTCCCCGGAGAAAACGGACCTTGGGCAACTTGGAGTAAACAAGTTAATGGGGAATTTAGTGCATCGTTATTTCGGGTGTTAGCAAAACAGGAATCACCCGTAGAATTTGCTCGCAGTCAAAATAATATAAATTTGAGTGATTGGGTTGAATTGACCTTAGTTTTCCAATGTTTGCAGCGAGGATTAGTTAATTGGTT
>JBHJOU010000765.1:0-6929 GCA_050329355.1 Rivularia sp. (in: cyanobacteria) | reverse complement strand
ATTGGGTTGATTGGTGCGACTTTATTAGCATCACTGTATGTAGCTCGTTATTTAGCGTGTCCAGTAGAACAGTTACGCGATTATGCTCTGAATCTTCATTCTCAGCATACTTGTTCCTCAGTTCCACATAATTTCAATATTCGGGAATTCAACCAACTAGCACAAGCATTAGATCAAATGGTTGAAAGACTCAAAGCATGGGCTCAAGAGTTAGAAATAGCCTGGAAAGAAGCGAAAACCGCAAATCAAAGCAAAAGTTATTTTTTGGCTACAACTTCTCATGAGTTGAGGAACCCTTTAAATATAATTATCAACTCTATACGGTTGGTTAGGGATGATTTGTGCGACGATAGAGAAGAAGAAAAGGAATTTCTCAAACGTGCAGACGAAACTGCGATTCATCTATTGGGTATTATTAACGATTTACTTGATATTTCTAGAATAGAAGCCGGTAAGCTGTCAGTTGTGATCAAACCAATTGATCTGCGTCAAGCGATTCAAGACGTAATTACTCAGCAATCGATTAATATTCAACAAAAAGGTTTGCAGTTGAATCCTCCCCAATTGAACGAGCAAATTCGAGTGAATGCGGATATAGCCAAATTTAAGCAAGTATTAATCAATGTTATTGGTAACGCAACAAAGTTTACTGAAACAGGAAGTATTACTATAACTACAGAAATTCACGAAGATAATCATAAGTTTTGGGTGACAGTTGCGGTTATTGATACAGGTATAGGAATCGACAACGAACAACAGCAAAAACTGTTTCGTCCCTTTGTAATGGTAGATGGTAATAATGTAAGGCAGTACAATGGGACAGGATTGGGGTTAGCAATTTCCCGTAACTTAATTGAATTGATGGGAGGGATGATAACTCTTGAAAGTCCAGGAATCAACCAAGGTACAACGGTTAAAATTAGTTTACCTTTAATTGATAGCGAGCATCCATTTATAGCCGATACTAAAATTGATTCTGGAAACCAGCAGATTAGCGAGAATAATAAATTATCACAAGCTACTTTTCAAAGTAATTCTAATTAGACATCTCCCATAAAAAATCTAGAGACGCGATATGAAAAATGTAGAGACGCGAAACCCTTGCGTCTCTACAAGGGTTTCGTTTGACAGTTACGGATAGAAGATCACCGAAAGAAACTTTATTTTTCCAGAGAAATCGGTTTACCTCCTGCTTCCAGAGATTGGCTAAGAGCGGTGAGAATTTCTACCAATTCGGTACCAACCCAACCTGATGACAGCGTTGAAGGGGTATTTTGTAAGATACTTTCAATAAAGCTGTTGCAAACTCTTTGTAATGGTTCCCCTTTTTCAATTTCGATCACTTTTCGTTGTTGATTGATGGGGATAAAGCTATTCCCTTGACGCTCAAATTCTCCTTGCACCAGTGTTAAAGGTGTTTCAGGTAGCATTTCATCAAAAATCAAACTACCGCGACTTCCTACCACTCCCAAACGCCGCTGTTTATCGGGATTGAGCCAGCATAGATGAATCAATGCTTGAAAACCCGAAGCATATGTTAATGTTACCCAAACTAAATCGCAGAGGGGGGGATTCGCTGATGCTGTTTGTAACCAAACTTTTCCCGTTGCTTGAACAATTATTGGCGATCGCCCTAACCAATTATTAAAAATGGCAATATCATGAATCGCTAAATCCCAAAGTGCATCAACATCCTGGCGTACTGGACTTAAATGAGTGCGTGTTGCATAACCGTAGCGTAAATCTCCCACAGCACCAGCTTGTAATAATGCTTGTCCTTTTTCTACTGCCGGATGAAATAAATAGGTATGATCCACCATGAGAATCAATTGCTGTTTTTCTGCTAACTCACACAATTGATGACATTCTTGTTGATTAAGAGTAAGAGGTTTTTCCGCTAAAACATGACATCCCCAATTCAAAGCATCAATAATTAATGAGTAATGAGTGACAGCAGGAGTCGCAATTACTACCGCATTTAATTCAGGTAACTGTTGAAGCTTTTGCCATTCAGTAGTTAATAAAACATCTTTATCTAAGGAATATTGCCGCTGTACTTTGGTCAAACAATCGGCATTTGGATCTACTACTGCCACAACTTTAACAATCGGATCTGCTAAAAAATTTCGCAGTAAATGAACACCCCAGCGTCCAACTCCAATTACAGCAACTTTTATTATATTAGTCATTATTTATTAGTCATTAAGTAAGTGGGTAGAAAGATTTATCATTATGACAAGGGAATAGGGAATTGGGAATTGGGAATAGGAGGCAGAGCCTCCAAGAATGGATTCCTAACCTGAAGACTAGGGAATTAATCCAAAATCTAAAATCTAAAATCTAAAATTGAATGATAATTTACGATTAATAGCTGATCAAATACCCGATTGAGTTCAGTGTTTTTGCGGAGGCTCTATAGCTAAAAAAGCGACTTTTGCAGCAGCTTGCTCGGCGGCTTTAATCGAACGTCCTTTACCTGAACCTAATTTTTGATCGTGTAGCCAAACCTCAGCAATGAAGCGCTCTTGATTATGTTGAGGTAAAGGCAGTTGAGTTACACGATATTCGGGCAAAGTTTTATATTGTCCTTGAGTCCATTCTTGTAAAGCAGCTTTATAATTTTGTTTTGCTGGATCTAAGCTGATTTCTGTAGCAAGTTGTTTGAAATGAGGATCTAACCAAGGACGAATCAGGTCTAAATTATTAGTACTTAGATAAAGCGCACCTAAAACGGCTTCAAAAGCATCTGCCAATCTGGTTTCTTGTCCTGCTTTATCTCCATAAGCACTACCAGCAACCAGTAAATGGAGTTCCAATCCGTAGTAACTAGCTAATTGAGCAAGAACGCGATCGCTAACTAATACGGAACGAATTGCAGCGAAATCACCTACCTTCTGGTCGTGAAAATCTTCCCACAAAACAAGAGCAGCCACTAAACGTACCACCGCATCCCCAACAAATTCAAGTTGTTCGTAATTTGCCGACTCAGAAATAGACGGATGAGTCAGCGCCAAGTCTAGCAATTCCCATTTCAAAGGTGACTTTGCTGATAAACCCAGCTTTTTAAGCAAACTTTCAAGTTGTCGTTGACGACGCGGATAAATAACGGACATTAATTCAGGTCAAAGGTTAAAGGTTAAAGGTTTAAAGTCAACTGTCAACTGTCAACTGTCCCCAAAAATGGGAGAGAGTCGGACATAAGCCGGGTTCTGTTCAAGGGCAGTTATCTATCTGGGACGTTTGTTACCAAACGCCTCAAGCGGCTCTCAAAGACGGAACTGGTAAAAGACCAACCGTAGTTCCTCTCACCTTGCTTCCAACCGGGGTTTACCGAGCCAGCGCCTCTCGACGCTGCTGGTGAGCTCTTACCTCACCTTTGCACCCTTACCATTTTCAGTTATCAGTTATCAGTTATCAGTTATCAAGTATTGCTTGTTCACTGTTCACTGTGTGACGCTACCGCGTCACGCTGCGCTAACACTGTTCACTGATGATTGGCGGTATTTTTCTGTGGCACTATCCTCACGTTCGCACGCACTGGGCGTTACCCAGCAAGTTTGGTCTTTGGGAAGCCCGGACTTTCCTCAAATTAGTTTTTTTCAACTAATCTGCAACTGCCTCGCCTACTCTCTCTTAATATTCTAGTTTAATCTCAAACGACCTTAAGCTGCTCTTTTTTTATTCCAAGGTAGGGCATAACTCCAAGGTAGTTTTCTAATTATAAAAGGACAAGTAATAATCGACATGGGAGGAATATTTTGACCTGGGACTAATCCCACTCGTACTTCTGAAAATCTCAGCACTAATTGCAGAGAAAATTTGATTTCTTCTCTTCTGCTGATAAATTTTTTGTATAATTTTCTATGAGCTTTGTTCGGACTGGCTTTAAGTCCAACTATATCAACTAATGGTTTTGTTGTTTGATATGTTCCGGTTTCTTGGTCTCGCTCAAATACGTCTTCAGCAGTAATACCTTGTACAAGGGTTTGAGTAGGAGCAATAAGACTTGGACTTTGAGGTACTGCTAAATCGCGGGACAAGTCTGGTGATTTACGAATTACTCGACGTGATACATTTTTATGATTTTCAGCCAAAGAGCAGTTATCCCAGTCAACATATACAGCAACATTATCTGATTTATTCCCAAGAATGAGCAATAAATCCTTTACGTCATTTTTTCCTTTAATATCGTTAGAAGCTTTCAGTTTAAAGGTAATAGAAATTTTATCATCGAGTTCTTGTTCTTTTAATTGTTTGTCAACAGATGCCTTGTCAAAGGTAAATTTAATTTGTTCATCAATTGACTCGACCATTAAGTTGAAAATATAACTAACACCGATGATATAAAGTGTTAGTACTAGTAGACCATTGGAATTCGTCTGTTCTTGCATTTATTTAAATATAACCCCCTAAATTTTTCGCTCACCTCGAACATCTTTAATTGTGGACGGATTTTCCAACCAACCCCTCCGTCGGAAAAATAATAATAAACCAGCGGCGATCGCCATCATCGCTACTACACACAACCAGAAACCCCAAGGTGTTTTCAAACCGGGCATATATTCAAAATTCATCCCGTACACCCCAGCAATAAAGGTTAATGGTAAGAAAATCCACGAAAACACCGTTAGCAATTTCATGATTTCGTTCATGCGATTGCTGAGTGCGGAAAGATATACATCCATCAGCCCCGATGCAAGTTCTCGATAAGTTTCGACCATATCCATAACTTGTACTGCATGATCGTAACAATCTCTAAGATAAATTCTCACCTCCTCACTAATAAGTTCATTACTATCTCTAATCAAAACATTAATGGCAGTACGCTGAGGCCAGATAGCACGACGTAATTGTAACAATTCTCGTCTAATTCGATAAATTTTTTGCAGTGTTTTGCGAGTTGGATTTACGATTACTTCCTCCTCTAAATCTTCAATGCGTTCCCCGTAATCTTCGAGTACGGGGAAAAAACCATCGATGATTGCGTCTATTAGAGCATAAGCTAAATAATCAGCCCCTTGCTTGCGGATGATACCTTTATTGTTGCGAATTCTCAAGCGTACTGGTTCAAAGCAATCAAGAGTCGGTTCTTCTTGTACTGTCAGCAAATAATTCTTCCCTAAAACAAAACTTACCTGTTCGCTATAAAAACCATCGGAATTTTCTGTTGGCATTACCATCCGAGAAATTATCACTAATTGGTCTTCATAATCTTCTATTTTCGGACGTTCTGGAACATTTACCACATCTTCTAAAACTAAGGGGTGCAGTTCAAAAACTTTGCCAATTCGTTGCAAAATATTTGTATTACCCAAACCCGCAACATCTACCCAAGAAACTGATTCAGTATCCAGATAAGCAGCGCAATCTTCTGGGATACTAATCATTGGAGAAATGACTTGATTTTGATTGTAATCAATTAACCAAATCCTGGTTTCTGATGCGTCTTGATCAATATTAAGAGTTCCTGGTATTGTTCCGGGATGGTGATAAAAATCGTCTTCGTAAGGTTTGATTATTTGGGGAGTCGAACGAAAAAATTTTCTGAACATACACTTTGATTTAATCTTGTCAATATTTTGAATAACGATTTATCAAATTTTTAGGCGTTTGCAGTGTAATATGACCACCACTACAGGATATCTACTAAAATTTATACTCTCTATAAAGTTTATAACGAATACTACTGTAAAAAATTTTTGTTCGGAATTTAGTCTCAAATTAATTTGCTCAAAAATCCCAGAATATTCACTCTAGTTATACATATTGATGACTAAAGTCATGTTGTAAATTTCTCTGGTATTGCATGATATTTATAAGACAATTTAGTTGACTTATAGTCATTTTAATTTCAGGCATTTTACACCAACTGCTTGTTGATCTATTCGCCGTACCATACGTTATCTTGAATGGTTGATTTTAATTGTATATTTATTTCTGTTTGTATTAAATCGCAGTCAAACGGAGCAAGTTGGACGAAATCAATCATTTACTATTCATTTAGATTCGGAATTACCACAATTACCCAGTCAAACCAGTCATCAACTGTATTGTATTCTTCAAGAAGCAGTTACTAATATTCAAAAACACGCCATCGCAAAAGTTGTGAATATCAAAGCCTATCAAAATGCTCAAGGAATTATTTTAGAAATTATTGATGATGGTCAAGGTTTTGAAGTTAACGCTCATCATACTGGTTTTGGTTTACGGGGAATGCAAGAACGAGTCCAAATTTTAGGTGGTGAACTTCAAATTAAAAGTACTTTTGGTTAAGGTACTCAGATTCGAGTTTGGATTCCAGTTTGAGGAAGTTTATTTCTTTGTAAATATGTCTTTCTTTCATACATTGTCAGACCGAACAACACTTCGGTGACTATAAACCTACCTTTGATAAACAATACTTTGTTAAATCTAATAATTAATGAGTTTTTTGTATTCATATTCCGTTACAAATCCGTTACTGAAGTTTACACAAAAATTTTTATTGACAGGATTCTCAATTATTCAACGAGATTACAAGAGGTGTGGCTGTAATATGGTATTGTTATGCTTAGGGAAGCAGTTTGTTTAATTTTCAATATTTATCCTAATTAACCCTTAAAAAAGCAGCAATCAACTTGATATTTAGATAATTTTTGTACTACAACACCAGAGAAACATTCAAGAATACTCCGAGTGAATGTGAAGCGATGTAAATTCTGTTGTGATTTAAAATACTATTTTTGTCGAAATAAAATACGGATATTGACAATTAACGGATTTAATGAATGATAATCATCAAATTATCAAGATAAATGTAGGGGTTTTCAATTTCTTAAGGAAATTGTAATCAGAATGTTTTACTGATATCTGCTTATATAGGAAGTAACGGACTACAATCAAGGCGGATAATTTCGCCGAAATCAATAAGGAAGGATTACTTATTATGT
>JBHJOU010000604.1:0-25880 GCA_050329355.1 Rivularia sp. (in: cyanobacteria) | reverse complement strand
TCATAATCAGTCATGTAATTGATTCCAGGCACCACTGTTTTTTGTTTTTGAGAAATAGTCAGCGAACCGTAGGGAATATCCTTCAGCATGAATTGAGAAACGTAAGGACCGACCAAATCGCCGGAAAGAACTCCCCGGAACAGGCTTTGTGGAGTAACTGCGTTAATTGTGCCGTCTTTGGTTTGACGCTTGACTTTGGCTCCACGAAAATCGGATAATCTGGATAAATCTGCTGCTGCTTCTGCAACCTGGGGACTGTAATTATATAAACTAAAATCGATGTCTCGTAGAAGTGCCATCCAGTAGAGTTCTGTCATCTCTGCGGAGTTTTCAGCAGAATCAATACGAGGTGCAGGACGTATTGCCAAAGCATGGCTATCCGAACCTTGCAGGTCAAAAGCCAGTCCTGCTTGGGGGTTGGTGAGCTTGCGAAGACCTCTTAGAGGAATTGCATCAAAGTCTGCGGGTTTACCACTGTTCAGGGCTGCGATAAATGCCTTATAACCGTTGGGGTCTACTTCACCTAAATAGTTGTGTTTTAAGCCTTTCGAGAAGTTAGCGATATAGTTAGGATTGCCATTATTGTCTAGATAGTCTTGTTCTTCACCATTGCAGATATGTGCAGTTACACCTCTCTTAAAAGCAATTTGGGCTGCTTCTTGACGGATGCGGAAAGAGGATTTCTGACGTTCGATACTGCTTTGAGGACCAAGCTTTTGACATTTTTGATTGTTCACGATTTATTCCTTGATAATTTAAATTGGTTTTGTGTACTAAGTAAAGAATCAACTATAACTAACAAGATTACGAAAAGTTTTTTGGTACCTAAGAGGGTACTATTGTTAGTTGATATAATTACTTAATTATCGTTAATGCTGAAACACATAGTGTAAATGTCTTTCAACTATTTTGTTATAGATGCAGCTGATAGAAGCTTATGCAGGTTGAATATAAAACTATAAGTTTAAGTCGTGTTTGTCACTTGGAGTGTACGGTTTATCAATATAATATCTAAATATCATCTCCGGTATTCTTTTCGCTATCCCCAAATTAAAATACCTCTTAAGGAGGATATGAATATTGTTACAATTCATCCACTATTTAACTTAGCTTACTGAAAAATAGATGTAACATTTTACTTTCAATATGAATCAAGAAAATCAAGAACCAAAAAAAACTAACACAGAAGAACAAAAATCTGATGATTCTTCTCGTTCTCCAGGAGTTGATAGGGGTTCTCCAGGAGTTGACAGGGGCTTGAGTAGTTCGGAAAATACACCGAAAAAGAATACAGAGAAATCTAATCAAGAGAGTTAATTCATACAAATGTAGAGACGTAGCAGTGCTACGTCTCAAATAATGTGAAATCATCAATTAATTTTTCAAAAAACGGCAATGCCGATATTTTTCTCAAAGTAGCAAAATCTTACTAAAAAATCGGAACAATCCGAGCAACAATACTGGAAACACTTTGAATCCCACTAATAATATTCACTGTATTATTCACACTTTGTATGGCATTGTCTAATGATTTCATAGCCTGATTAAGTTCTACTTCTAAAGGCTTCATCTTTGCCAATACAATTCTGAAATCCTGCATCTCTAATTGATAAACAGCTTTTCGATAATAATCTCGCTGTTTAACAAAAGCTTGTCTCTTGGATTGATCTGGCTCTTGCTCGAATACAAGTTGAAGTTCATTAAGTTTTAAAATTTGTTCTCTCATTTGAGATAGTAAATTGTTAGTTGTTCTCATTGTTTTAACTTTCCTTTTGGTTTGATTGTTGGTTATTTTTTAATAGTGCTAAAAAGAAATCGATATCCTTTAAAGCATTGTTGAGACTCACACCAGTGATTTTACCTTCTACAGAATCTTTAAAAACATTCTTAAATTCTCCTAAAGCAACACTGGCATTTTCTAATTCTTCTACTCGCGTATCTATTGCAAAAATTTCGTTTCTTCTCTCAATCCAACTCTCCTCATCTGCAACTGCATTCTCGTTAATTAAAGGACGAATAACCAAGCGTTGTTCTTGCGCTATTCGTTTTATTGCAACTTTATTTTTCATAAAATCACCAAGTTTATTGAGCATTTCTTCCTGAATTGTTAACTCTTGAAGAATAGTGCGATCGCGCTTTTCTAATTCTTCTCTCAAGGCTCCATTAATTTTAGAATGAATTGCTAAATGTCCGATGCCTTTCAATATTCCTGGATTTGGGAAAAAACTACTGTTTTTTAGACTAGAACTAATTGTTTGTAAATTAGTGGCAATTCCATCTATTTCTTTTTGAGTATCTTCTGGTGCCTCTGAGCGAGCAAGTTCATCTAATTTAGAAAAGTATTTTCTTAACAATGCATTATGATTACGAATACCATTGATTATTTCTAGAATTTCTCGATCTTCTTTGACTTTTGCTTGATACTTTTGCTCTGTGAGATTTAATAATCTGTCATCTGATAATATATCTTCTGAAGTTGATTCTACTTGCAGTTTGCCAGCCTTAACTAGTAATTCATCAACAGCAGTTGTATATTTACTTCCTGTTTCTGTCAGTTGTTGGTATTGTTTACTATATTTGCAACCAGTTGATAAACTTGCAACTACAGCAATTAAAATAAATGTTTTGCGAAAGTTACTCAGCATAATTATTAAATATTTATGTTTATTGTTCTTGTTTCTACTGCGTGTTGGCGTTGTTATGATATATATGTTGTTTGATTTAACTTATGCAGTAAGTTTGTTGCTTCTGCTTGATTACATGAGGTAATAGTTGCAGCTTGAATTAACTTATGCAGATAAAAAGCGATACATTTTATGGGGAGATGTATCGCTTTTGATAAAATTAGAATAACTAAATTTTGTAACTACTTACTTTACATTGTCACAGAGATGGCGATCGCTCTTGTCATCATCCGGCATATTATTCAGATAATCACGCATCCAATTGCAAGCTTGTTTAATCAGTTCGTCAGATGATTGAATCTCCCACAATTTAACGCTACCGTCACTACCCAAAGTGATGAGTAATTTACCATCAGAACTTATACTAATGCTGTTAATGGCAGATTGTTTAGCGTTCCATGCTGATAATGGTAATTGCTCTGTGGGGTTCTGCAAATTCCACAGTAATATTCGACCATTGCTATCGCTGCTAATAATCTTTTTGCTGTCTGGACTAAAGGTGGCTGAAGTTATTTGCGGACCATATATTTGAAATGCTTTTGTCCATTCACTTTGTAAATTCCACAAACGAATAGTACCGTCTTCACCACCGCTAACTATTTTCTGAGCATCTGGACTAAACGCTACACTGTTAACCACACCTAAATGACCTATCATAGGTTTTCCTAAAGGTTTACCTTGAAGATTCCATACACGAATAGTACCGTCTTTACTACCACTCAATATTTTCTGAGCATCTGGACTAAACGCTACACTATGAATGGGATTAGAACCATCTTTAAACGGTTTTCTCAAAATTTGACCGTTGCTTGTTCGCAATTCGATAGTACCGTCATTATTACCAATAAGTATTTTTTGATTATCTGGACTAAGAGCCAAACTTTTAACTGTACCTGAATGCTTGAATGGTTTTCCTAACAGTTTACCTTTGTTGTTCGATAAACGAATAATACCATCCTTACCAGCAGTAACTATTTTCTCACCATTGGTACTCAAACTAACACTGCTTTCAAAATTTTTATTTTCAAACTTATCTAATTCCTTACCCTGCAAACTCCAGATACGAACCATCGTATCATCGCTGCTACTTGCTAATTGCCGACCATCTGGACTAAAACTGACACTTCTAACAGGTCCTTGATGAGCGACAAATTTCTCCAATTCCTTACCTTGTAAATCCCAAACCTTAACAGTACCGTCTCCTCCTCCGGTAGCTAATTGCTTAGCATCAGGGCTAAATTCTACACCCCAAATTTTGCGTTGTTGTGCATTCCATTCTTTATATAAGATAGGTTGTTTACCTTGCACGTTCCACAGTCGAACAAAGCCGTCTTCTCCCACACTCGCAAGTAGTTGACCATCTGGGCTAAAACTAAGACCACTGACAGAAACTTGATGAGCTGCAATTTTAGTTAATTCCTTACCTTGATTCCACAAGCGTATAGTTCCATCATCCGAACCAGTTGCGATTAAATTACCATTCGGACTAAAACTAAGACTTTTTACTGGTTTTTGATGACCTTGTAATTCTACCGATAACTTACCCTGTACATTCCATAAACGTACAGTACCATTATTTCCTTCGCTAGCTACTTTACCATCTGGGCTAAACTCAATTCCCCACAATCGACCTTGTTGTGTATCCCATTCTTTGACTAACTTACCCTGTAAGTTCCACAAGCGGATAAATCCGTCATCTCCAGCAGTTGCGACTAAATTACCTTGAGGGTTATATTTAATACTTCTTACCGAAACTTTTTGTTTATCAAATATCTTCAACTCCTTACCCTGCAAGTTCCACAAGCGTGCTGTACCGTCATCTCCACTAGTAGCCAATTGCCGACCATCTGGGCTAAACACCACACTTCTAACCGGGCGAGTATAAGCTTGCAAGCGGTTGCGTTCTTTAACTGTATAAACTGCTTTTTGCAGCGTTCCTTCTATTTCCTCCTGTAGCTGAATATCGGGAGAAAAAAACTGTAAAAGTGGTTGCTTAAGAATATTTCCTGCTCGCACAATCTTAATCATCCCATCCAAAGATTGATTATTGTTCAAGCTTGTTTCTGCGGATTCTCTCAATTCACCCGCTCGTTCGATTTGTGATTCTCTCTGAAAAAATAAAAGTCCAACAACCAATGCAGTTAAACTGAGGATTACACTAATAGTAATCCGCCATCGCCAACTTACATTCCGACGTTTTTGTAAAACACTACTTCCCACAAACTCCAGTTCTAACTTGTTAAACCAATTTTGCTCGGAGTTGAGTTTCTGATTTAAGACATCGAGATAAGGATTGGCATTCCAAAGAAAGTGTGCGGGTTTTTCTCGCGAAAGCTTTTGTTGATTACGCGATCGCTTCCACAGTCGAATTAATCGAGAAGTCGTTTTGATAAATAAATTTTCAATGACGTTGAGTGTCCGATCCAATCCCTCAAAGGCAGTCCCAGCTTTAGATTGAAAACCCGATGATTGTCCCTTACTTTTAACACTTTGCCATTCTACCGCAGCAGGTGTCAGTCGTCGCTGTAAAATTAAACCTTCTTCTTCATCTTGTTTCCACATCAGCAGCTTTTGCCAACCTCGCACCAAAGCATCATGGGCAGGTTCTACATAGGGTTTCCCCGACTCATCTTGTCCTTCCACCAGCAAACGTGCATCTGTGAAACGCCGAATTACCTCTTTAATGCGGGTATTTTCTGATTCGGGATACTCCAATTCCGATAACGGTACTCGTCTCCGTGCCAATTCTCCACCACCCACCGCCACCATCCGCAGCATCAAGTTACGGATAGTAGCAATATAAGCCGTATCTTTTTTAACTAAATTATCGTGTTCGCAATCCGCTCTTTGAGTCAGACTGCGGGTTACTCCTCCCAATTTTTCGTAATCTGCTTGAGTAATTACCCGGTCTTCTCTTGTTCCTTCTCTAACACTCTTTAAATACTGTAAATATAATTCGCTTAAGGTAAAAGAAAGCAACGGTAAAGCCCCCGGCATCTGCGCGACTTCATCAATTAACTTTTCTACCAAACCGTGCGGCTCAAAATACATTACCCGCGCTGACGCTGGTTGTTCAATACAAGCACGTAATTCTTCCCGCGTCATTGCCGGAACTATAAACCGAGATGAATACCAATATAGCTTATCGGCTAAGTTGGATAATTGAGGTTCAAAATCACTACGTAGTGTCAGTACAATTCTTAAATTATCTGAATAATTCGTTACTAAATTAGTTAATAAATTGAGGAAATCTTTCCGCTCTTCCTCGTTGCGACACAAGGTAAATAATTCTTCCGCTTGGTCAACTACAAGTATTAATTTTGACTGCTGATTTTGCTGTAATATAACTAATCCCCCAGCTTCCTTCGCTTGTACGGAAGGGGGAGAATTTAAAGCTTCTCTGTTTGAAGAGAGGTCTTCCAATATTAATCTATTATTTAAAGCTTTTAACGGCGATTCCCCAGGACGTATCGGTGCAAGGATATGCCATTGTGGATTTAATTGTTTGATATAAGGTATCAATCCCGCTTTCACCAAACTGGACTTTCCGGTTCCCGAAGCACCCAGCACTACTGTTAATGGTTGTTTTATTATTTGTTGATATAGTTGTTCTGTTAAAGCTTGTCTGCCGAAAAACAGTTCGCTGTGTTCCTCTTCAAAAGCTTGCAAGCCGCGATAGGGATTTTTTGATTCATCTAATGGTGGTGCTGGTGGTAAATTTAATTCATGTCCGGGAGAAAGAAAGATATACTCGCCTTTATCATGCTTATTTAAACACCAAATACCAGGAGTTTGTCGCAGACGGTATTTTTCTGTGGGAATTTCGACTCGATCGCGTAAATATAAATATAATTCCGTCGCTGTAATTACTCCATCTCCAGCAGATTTATTATTTTTAGCAGGAGGATAAATATCTGCTGCACCTTCGAGAGCTTCTAATAATGCAGCCGCAAAAGGGGAATGATTACCAACTTGACCCCGTTCTGTATCTAGTTTAAAGTTATCTAAGGCTTTTTGGTCGGAGGCTGAGGAAGTAATTATTTGCCATGCGGGGTCGGTAATAAAACGGTCGTATCTTTCTTTGTGAATAACCTCTGGTTCAGTTAATAAATCTCTGGTACTCGACCACCGAAAAGCACCAGCAAAACAACAGTCAAGAATTCCCAAGAAATGACGACAAGCTAATTTACTTAAAGCATCGTGCAACTTGGTCATCGGCAGATAACTATCAGTATCACCTTGTTTCGCATCCTGGGGAATTAAGTAACCCATCGGACCATCATCACTATTAAGCGCAACTCCATGACCAGCAAAATAAAATAATAAGCGGTCGTTTTCGGTAACTTGTTCTGGTAATTTTTTTTCTAAAAGTTTATTCAAATTACTTAGATTTGCAACTTCGTCTAAGCATACCCAGACTTGATAACCATGTTTTTCGCGAAGAATTTCTCCTAGCTTTTCAGCATCATTGACGGCAGTTTTTAGGGAAGAAATACCGTTGCTATAATTATTGATACCGATGATAAATGCTAGGTTGCGGTCAAATCCGTTCTTTGCGATCGCTTCTGTATCGTTTAATATTTGGGATTCTTTAGTAATATTCACAAAATACCTCTGGTTTGATGTCTTGTTTACTAAAATTTCGTCGTCTTTCAATCAAAATTGTTGTTGGTGCGTGACGCTACATAGATTCTGGGTTTGAAATCATATATTTTGGTTGTGTCACACACCCTACATGATTTGGTTTGTTTTATGTTCCCATCAATGCCGTAGCAAGTGTGCTTAATCCTTTTGCATCGCTGAAGTAATTAAGATGATTGCAACCAATTTCCCGAATTTGAACTTGAGGAACCCGCGTACTATTAATGTTCTTAATACTATTGACTGTCACGGCGATATCATTGGGTTGATTGAAGAAAACTAAGTCTATTGATTTATTTCGCAGTTTTCCCATTAGTCGCTGTAATTTCTCAGCTTCATCCGTTGCAGACATCATTAAGTTATTTCCAGCAATAATAGTGTAGGGAATTCCTGGATCTGGACTTGCAGCTAAGGATTTAAGAAAATCCGATCCGGGCTGCATTTGATCTAATGAAATATCAATAATTTCAAGGGTAGCGAGCAAACTACCTAGTATTTTTACGGGTAAAGCGACTGTAGATAAACTATTCAACCCAAATGTTAGTAATATTGTCGCCCAATCTTGGACTGTAGACCAAGGTGAACCTGCATTTGGCGTACCTAACATCAGTAAATGATTGACAATTTTGTTACCTCCTTCGCGTTCGATAAACCAACGAGATATTAAACCACCCATCGAGTGAGCGACAATATGTAGTTTTTTACCGTGATTTTCACTTAACCCGATTGATTCGAGCCGTTCTTTTAATAGTCTGGCGTTTTCTTCAATGGAAGTATTCAAGTTTTCGTAGTCGAAGGCAAGAATTAAATCATACGCTTGTGCTAAGGGTTTTTCCTGATTTTCTCCAGTTGCTTTTGCCAGTTGCATTGCGGGTATCATGCTTTGGGTATCACCGATAATCCCGTGGATGAAGAGAACTATTTTTTCGGCTTGAGCAACTTTTTGCTTAACTTTTTCTACATCGGTTTCGTAACTTACATCTCTAGCCACATCTGCTGTCACTTCTGCTACTGCTAATCGTGGATAAGAATACTCTAATCCCAATTTTTCACTTACTACTTTTTGAAAGAAGATTTGGAAGGCGCTTTTTATACTGCGTTCTCCCGATGCGGGTTCGGGTAAACGTTCTAATCTAATTTCTGTTCTACCATTTTGAGAATATCCCACTCCCAAGGGAAGGTAAAATTCGCCATCATAAGCCACTGGTAAAACTTTTTCTCCAGGTGCTAGGGAAGTGTCAACGATTAATTTTAAAGGATTATCGCGGGTGACTGTGGCGATAGTTTCAATATTTATATCTCTTAATTCTAAAACGTTGGTAGCAGGTTCGATGGAACGACTGCTAGTTAATGGGAAAGGTTGAGATTCCTGTAACAATGCTGGTAAATGATTGTTTGCACCTCTAGTAGCTGAGGAAATATTCGTTAAACGAGCTTGGGCTTGTAATTGTGGATGAGCTTTTAATAATACTCCCGCACCCAGAGATACTCCATTTCCAGAGTTGGGGATAGTCGTAGTTTCCAGGGGTCTAGTAGTCTTAATTACGACTTGAGAAGTTACCCAATCATCGTATTCTTCGGCTTCTTCAGTTCCTAAATCACGGGATTGCAAGCGATTCATTAAACGATTGAGAGTACCCGCACGCATACCTCCTCGTTCGTTAGGTGTATATTTTTGACGTGGTAAATCGAGTTTATCCTGTTCTAAAAGCCGAGCATCAAATTCCGAGGTACAAACAATTAGTTTCAAAATATCTTGATATTGAGTAATTCCCTGATGCCATAAATCGTCGGGAACGCTTGCAGGAATAGCTCTGCCACCGAAAGCCCAAGTTTCTTGGTTTGGTTCAAGTTTGACACTACCAGCTTCAAACAAGCCTGCATTAATCGAAAATTGTTCGGTTAAATCGAGTAAAGCACAATAAAGCGTTTCATCGCTAGTATTTCGGAGCTTAATTTTAAAGGTCGGTTTTTTCCATTTATCGCTGTCATCTTGATAGTAATTGAGGTGGATTTCACCATCTGATAAGATTTTATTGTCTTGATGAATTTCCATTGCAATCGCCTGAGAATAAATGCGACTGTTTGCAGTACTGGAAAGTTCGCTTAAATTTGTCCACCGGGTAATATGTTCGAGTCGTTGAATAATTTTAACGGCGCTATCTTTGGTATAATCTTCAACTGGAGCAACTATTGGTACACCGTCAGCAGGTCGAGTAATGATATATTCACCTTTACGAGCCAATACTTTAAACTCTGCTTCGCTGTCGGGAACTTCTCGCACATATAGCGAAGGTTGATTAACTTCAATGGTTTGGATTGTTTGTTGTAATAATTCAACTCCTTGTGCATCACCTGCAAAGCTTACGGTTTTGGGTGGTAAAGGTAAGGTGGTGATAACGGCTTTAAAAGTTTGTTGTTGGTCTAAATTTGCCATACCGCTAATTTCAACTTTACTCAATTGCGGTAAAACTTTCGTTACTTGCGCTTCTCCGATTTTATTAGATAATAAACGTAAATCTTGTCCTTGGGTTTCAATCGGGAAAACAGCCAAGTGCATCGTTTCTTCACCACGCCGACGAGGTACACCATGTACCGCACCACCATCAATTACCCAGCCATATTGTTTGTGATATGACACAGTATAGTAAGGATGGGTTTCACCGATTGCACCACCCAAAAATAATTGATCTAAATCTTTGGTATCGATTGCTTCTAGCTGCGGGGATTGGTTGCTGATTTTACTACGTACTGATGCATTGGTTTGCTTGAATAAATCTCGATAAGTCAAATTCCCTTTAGCTTTCTTGAGAGTTTCCGTGAGAAAATAACAAAAAGCCCCCCGGTGTTCGCCATCTGCGCGATATTCTTTAGCAGTTTGGGAATTTTGACAAGATGCAAACAAAATATGTTTACCTCTGGGTAAGTTCCAACCAGAAGTTTGTTTATCTGATGCGATCAAATTCTCAATTTCTTCCTGTGAAAAAATAAAGCTTTCTAAAGGACGCTGGCGCTCATCTGTAGAAAATTCACGCACTGCGGTTTCTTGAAATGGATCTCTAGTTCCCGAGCCAGAATGACAGCAATCTAAAATTAGTGTAATATGGGGATTCTTTTGAGCTACTTCTGCAATCAACTTAGCTAATTCCTTATCTGCTAAATCCCAACCTCCCTCCAAACGACTGTCATAACAAACTAAAGTTTCATTCAATTTATCCGGTTCCAAATCCCAAAATTCTTTGGGTGCTTGTTCGCGGGAACCATGACCGCTGTAATAAAATAAAGCGACATCATCACTAGCTGCTTGACACAAATGCTCCCGAAAACCATCAATAATTCCTTGACGGGTTGCTTGTTTATCTTGAAGAATATTTAAGTTTAATTTCCATCCTTCGGCTTTGACACGGGTTTGCAAATATTCTTTTATTGCCATGACATCGTTAACACAACCTTGGAGAGGGCTAACAGATGCTGCGTAATTATCGATGCCTACTAATAATGCGTAAATGTTACGAGCCATAATTTATGTATATCTTAAGTTACATAGTTATAGAAATTGTGGATGGCGATCGCCACTCAGAGCGAGCAGTGAATTTTGTCCCAACAAGGGGAGTTTTATCCCAGCTTCTTCACCAGAATCCAATTGGTTTAAATCGGCAGTAAAAATTTTCTCGATACATTCAGGATTACTAATTACAACTTGAGAATTTTTACTAGAACTCACTGCAATAGTAAATATATCGCCATATATTCGTGCCTGTTGTTCTAACGTTTCTAAAGGATTAGTAATAGTTTTAACTTTTCGGATTAAAGAGAGATTCTGGGGAACTTCGGGTGGTTTGTATGTAAACATTTGTGTTAACATTTTATGCTTCTAATCAAAGCTTAATAATGCTTGTAATAAAAGCCCTCACTCAAGAAGGAAGTTTCATTACCAGTAGTCAAGGCTTTCCAAAGCGCCAAAAAAGACGGGAAATAATTGGGTTTTCTTAAATTCCACATACTTCCAACTTCAAAAGCGCCTAAAGCTAAGGAAGATAAGAGGGGTTCCCCAAATTCTACAGACTCTTCTCTTATAAAAGCTTCTACTGACATTGCAGCTTGAACCTCCTCTTTAGTAAAAGAGTAGCCTTTTTCATTTCCCATCTCTACAACTAGCTTGCTAAGACAGTCTGGGTCAGTTGCTGCTTTGAGTCGCTCTTGCATCATAGAGTCTTTCAATAATTCTTGATAAAACTTTTCGAGGTCGGTTGTTGTTTTCATTGTTTGCTTTCCACATTTTTCAAGGATGCCCTATTTACTTATGGGTGATGTTTTTGTGAACTTATGCACTCGAACTAAAAATTTTTCTGCTTTAACAACATCGATAGGCGAAGCCGACACCTCGGAGAAATGTATCGCAACCTAAAAGGTGATAGTAAAATTTTGGTTGTTTTCGGAGATATCTAATTAATTTTGCAACAGGTACTTAGTTATTGAGAGGATGTTTTAAAAGTCTAATTGAATACTTTACCTGGCGAGTAGAAGTCGCAGCTACACAAACAAAACCCGCCTGCGCGGGTTTTAACTTAACTAGTAGTCCGCCACAGCAACTTTGCGGGGTATTTCCTCAGTCCTCTTAATTGGAAGCAAATTGGAAATTATGAACCCATATTTACAAGAATTTTTCGCTTACCACGAAACGGTTTACGTCCGTGAGCAAACAATAAATTATCAAGTAACAAAACGTCCCCTTGCTCCCAATCAAAAACGATTGTTTCGGCTGCATAAGCATCCCATATTGCTTCGATTTCCTCTCTAGAAAACGACGTTCCATCACCTAAAGTACAGTCGGTAGGACAATATTGCTTTACTTCTGATATATCCAAGCCAGGAATAAATTCATCCGGTGTTAGTCTACAGATGTATTCAAATCCAGAATTATGGTAAAGAGTAATCTGATTAAACCAAATCTCTTCTTGGGTACGGGGGTGACGACGAATACCTGCGATGGTGTAATCTAACATCATTACATCCCCATCCCAATTTATATTCCAGTCTTTCTCTGCAAAGTCTGCTGCTTTACAGCGTTCTTCAACAATATCTGGACTGTCGGTATTAAAAATATCGCTCCAACCTTTAGAAAATAAATTGCTTTGCTTAAGTAAGCGTCGGGTGTAACGGACACCATGATTCCGTATTTTATCAACTAACTGAGTTGGTAATCGTTTGAGAATACGACGAGTATCGCAGATTGGTGTCTGTCCCTTAAATTCTGGTGCTTCTTGGCAAAAAAATAATATTCGGTTGGGAAAGCTCAACGAGCAAGTCAACTCACTATGAAGTGGTATGTACCATTGTGAAGGAACTTCTGTACTAGTGTAAATATTATTTTTTTGTTGAACATTTGTACGTGGGTTAATGATGGCAAAATAATCTCTAGAATTCACAATCAACTTTGCTTTAATTTGAGCAAAATCATCTACTGTTTGTAATGAAAATCCTCGCAGTAAAACGGCTCCATGTTCATTTAATGCTGAATTAATCTTGTCTATTGAATCTTGTTTAAAATCCGAACCAATGTCTTTTGCTGTTAATTGAAATGGAATGGTGATGGTTGTATTCATGGATATTTACTTAGATGGTATCTGGGATAATATTTACTGTTTACGCAAGTTTAATTTTTGAACTGAATTAATACAAATTGCTTGTAAAAATGGATAGGTGACTTGAGCTAAAAGACACATCGCAAAACACCAAATACATATTACTGTGACAAATACCAAAACCGATTTAGTATTGGTTTCTGGCTTATCTTGAGCAATATTATTATTGACATATTGCCGAAACTCTGGTTTTAGCAAACAAATATTATCATTATCTCTGATTGATTTTGTCAATTTACTGGTAGAACTATTTTTTCTAAACTGTTCATAGTTCTTCATTAAGTAGATTTTGTGTTGAGATGATTTCATTGTTTATTAATCAAATTACTAGTTGACATAAAGAATAGGGAATCGGAAGTAAAAAATTGACTATATTCTGATTTTTTTTGAGAAAAAATTTGTTGATTATTCGCGAGAAGTAGTCGATATTTCTGGGATTGAATTATAAATTAATTGTTGCTTGATTCTATTTTTAATTAAACTATTACCTCCAATACTAATTATTAAAATTGTCACGATTGCAATACATATAAATATTTCGTTACCAAAATGTTTGACTTCAGACTTTCTGCTAATCTTCCTAAAATTAACTATATTATTTCCTCTCGATTCATAATCACCAAGATATGGCTGATTCCGATAAGATAAAGCATGATTCCTGTTGATATTTTTCACGGTAAATAATCTCCCAATTACAATTTTGCTAATAACTTTTCATTGGAATTCTTGACTTTTGAAACCCAACCTTTGTAAAAACTCAAAATTTCTGAATATTTCACATTCGGTTGAGATAAGCTTTCAAATAGTGGAGGAAAGAAAAGTTGCGGAAACATTCTGTAGAAAACTTTGTGAATACCTTGTTTAATCACAAATTCAGTAGATAATTTTCGAGAGATAGGAAAAGTATAATTACTCAGTTCTGCGAGAGCATCTGCATCAGCTTTACGACTAATAGTAAACTTTTCTATCGCTTCTGCCCAATTATCCTTAGACTCATCCAACAGCTGATTTAATATCAACACATCTTCCAAAGTGCTGTTGCAACCCTGTCCTAATGCAGGTGATACTGCATGGGCTGCATCTCCGATTAATAAAGCGTTATTATTTAGATGATAACGATTGCAGCAAACTGTAGTAACTCTTGATATAGGATTATTTACAAATGCTTCCACTTCCCCTGTAGTCATCAATTCTGTTAATTGTGGACAATTTTTTTGAAAATATAATAATGCTTCTTCGACAGTAGAAATATTGGCGATAGAATTTTTCTTGTAAGGAAAGCGAATCACACCGTTGAAGCTACCATCTGCTTGTTCTATTAACAATATACGAGTATTCTTATCTACATTCCAAAAGTGAAATTTACCCTGTTGACGATCGCAATACTTTTTATTCTCTGATGCGGCAATAAAAATTGATTTGTAAGCGTTGGGAATGTATACTTGAGAGTATTCAAAAGTGTCTGATAAATCTGCAAAGTTGTTTCTGACTACAGAACGCGCTCCATCTGCACCGATTAACAAATCGTAATTAACATTAAAATCAGTTTCTGTTTCCAGGTTGCGAAACTTAATAGTTTTTGGTTCTACTACACGATCATATTTGCAATGAAAGTTAATTTTAAGTTTCGGACTATGGTATTTCTGAGCTAGCTGTTCGAGGAGTACTTTAACTAAATCGTTACGGTCAATACTGAATAAAGGTTTAGACCTCGATATCACCTTTGTCTCACCATTTTTCTGGTGACTAACCATATTTGTAACTGTGGTACTTGCGGCTTTGACTGCTGCTTCTAATCCAGGAATTTTGTTTAAAGCGTTATATCCCCGGTCATTTAAAGCTATGGGAAAGGTTCTCGAATTAGAATAAGAGACAATACGGGGGTCTTTACGATGTTCGTAGATTTCAACTTGATATTGGTCGTCACGGTTTAACAAGTAATGAGCTAACAGCAGTCCACAAGGACCAGCACCAATAATTGCAACTTTTTTGAGCATTATTTATTATGATGATTACTCCCTATTGTTTGCTTTATCCTGTTTACTATATGGGTTAAGCTTTTGCGAACTTATGTAGTTTAGATTAATTTTTTTCTTTAAATTGTGCAACACACCATTGTTGAAAAAAGGCAAGTCTATCCAAACGGACTTTAATTGCGTTTAATAATTGCTTGGACGTACAGGATTTAGTAATACAGTCATCAGCCCCGATTTCCATCACTTTACGAATGTCAGCTTGCTGGTCTCGATCAATCGCAACAATTAAGGGGATAATAGCTGTGGTAGGGTGTTCGCGCAGAGCTTGAAGAAAATTTTGGTTACAATCCTCAGATTCTGACATGATCAAATCGCTGATGATTAAATCTGGTAATTCCGATTGTACTTTACGGATACCAACAACGCCGTTTTCTGCCACTATCACATCAAACCCTTCTGTCTCCAAGCATTTGAGAAAAACGTTGCAAATCTGTAATTGCGATTCAATCATTAAAATCTTAGTCATTATCTGCAAAAATTTGATTTTGGCTATGTCCTACTTGTTTTTATGGTAAATTTTTTACTAACTTATGCACTGATTTCGACATTAAGTAACTGCATAAGTTGATTTTACTGCCACCCATATAAAAGAGTAGTCAAAATCTGGGGATTATGAATTAATGAAAACAATCTTAATTTTGACAGCAAATCCTCAAGGCACAAGTCAGTTACGTTTTATTCATCTTCGAGCATCCAAACTCAACGCCAGATTTATAAATTGGACTATCTATCAAAAGTTAAAAAACTACGAGGTACCATCATGAACCACCAAGATTCTTTCTCTGACAATCATGCCAATAAAACACCAGCAATCAAATATCTTCAAAATCCTTTCTCGATCGCATGGTCAAAGTTAACTGCTTTAACTAAACCGATTTATGATACCGAGGAAAATTTAGAAAACCATACTCAATTTACACAAGAAGCCAAAATCGATAGATTTATAGATGAAAATGAATACATTCATCTGACGGATTGGGTAGAACCATCAATTTACTTTACGATATTTTGTCCCTGGAAACGCTAAGCTATGTTAAACAATATTTAAGACACAACAAAATATAAGTGATTTTATGCAGTTACCCAATTTTCTCAAAACTCCGATGTTCCAACAACGATATGAATGGATTACCAAGCCTTTGGATTTCATGGAAAAAGCTGTGAAGCAATATCCCGATCTATTCACTTCTCAGATATTAGGTACCAATAAACCGATTATATTTGCTAATCATCCCCAAGCAATTCAAGAAATTTTAACCAACGATCGCAAAAAGTTTACAGCCCCCGGAAAAGCAAATAAAATTTTACAGCCATTAGCTGGGGACTATTCTTTATTTTTACTTAACGGCGATCGCCATAAACGAGAACGTAAATTATTAATGCCGCAATTTCACGGTGAAAGAATGCAAACTTATGGTAATCTAATTTGTTCGATTACTGAAAAAGTATTTAGTCAATTACCCCAAGATAAAGTTTTTACTGCTCGTGATGTCACATCAGAAATTTCTCTGAGCGTCATGTTACAGGCTGTGTTTGGTTTATATGAAGGAGAACGCTATCAACAAATTAAGCGTCTAATGATTGAGATGATGGATTTGTTTCGTTCACCTCTGGCTTTTGCCTTTTTATTGTTTCCGGTTTTACAACAAGATTGGAGTAATTTGAGTCCTTGGGGTCATTATTTACGTCAAAGAGAACAACTTGATAAACTATTGTATACTGAAATTAATCAAAGACGTTCTCAATCAGATATCACAAATCGCGTTGATATTCTCTCGTTATTGATGTCTGCGAAAGATGAGAACGGTAACTCAATGACAGATCAAGAATTGCGCGATGAGTTAATGACATTGCTGATTGCTGGATACGAAACTACTGCTACAGCTATGGCTTGGGGGTTCTACTGGATTCCTCAAAAGCCCAAGGTAAGGGAAAAGTTACAGCAAGAATTAGATAGTTTGGGAGAAAATCCTGACCCCATTAGTATATCTAGGCTGCCGTATCTCACCGCCGTCTGTAACGAAACTTTGCGGATTTACCCCATTGCAGTAGCGACTTTTGTTAGAGAAGTGCAGGAGCCTGTGGAGTTATTAGGATATCAAATAGAACCAGGTAACGAGATTTGGGGCTGTATTTATCTGTTGCATCATCGAGAAGATTTATACCCAGATTCTAAGCAATTTAAACCAGAAAGATTTTTAGAAAGGCAATTTTCTCCCTATGAATTTATGCCTTTTGGTGGTGGTGCTAGACGCTGTATTGGTTATGCTTTAGCGGAATTTGAAATGAAGTTGGTATTAGCAAAAGTAGTTTCTGGTTATAATTTAGCTTTGGCAGATGATAAACCAGAAAAACCCCAGCGTCGGGGAGTGACTTTGGCTCCTGCAAGGGGTGTAAAAATGAAGATGGAAGGAATACGCTCTCTTGAAAAGTCTGTGGTTTCTGCGGTAGGTAAGTAAAGTTGACAGTGGACAGTGGACAGTTGACAGTTAACTGTTCCCTGTTTTCAAGCTAGACAAAACTAAATTGATTTGGATTATCTAAACTCAAATCGTCCAAGGAAATATCTGTAATAATTCCGATTAATTCGGGATTTGCACCATCATTAAAAAATATACCCGTTCCCGATGATAATCCATCCGGAGCAGCACCAAGAATATAATCTTTAGCTTCACCGATTAATTGAATAGTATCTTGATTTTGAAAATCTGTAATTAATGCGTAATCATCGGTTCCCGCACTTTCAGCATCACCATCATTATAGAAAATAACCTCAGAACCATCAAAAATTGCCCCTGCTAGGACAAATGTATCTTTACCCCTACCACCATTTAAAGTGTCTATTTCACCTTGTCCTAATCCTAGCGGAAAATTGGGTGTAATTCCAAATAAAGTATCATTCCCATCACCACCAAAAACTTGGTCGTTACCAGAACCACCACTTACAAAGTCATCACCGCTATCACTTACAACTATATCATCACCACGTTCACCGAACAGCCGGTCTGCACCCTCACCACCAGCTAAATTATCATCACCCGCACCTCCGTATATCACGTCATTACCAAATCCTGTATTATCTGAATTACTACCGATGAGATTATCTCCAATAAGATTGTCATTTCCTTGACCACCAATTAGAGTATCATCTCCTTCATTACCAATTATGGTGTCGTTATCAGCACCTCCATCCAGCCAATCATTACCAGAACCACCTGAAATTAAGTCAGTACCGCTCTTACCTTGAATATTGTCATTACCTTCTAGTCCAAATACATTATCATCACCGCTACCAGCATCAACTGTGTCATCACCACCAAGCGTAAATATCACATCGTTACCAGATAAACCTTTGATGAAATCATCACCTGGAGTACCAAAAATAATATCTCTGTCTGCTGTACCGTTAATAGTTGTCATCACTACTTTCTCCAAAAATAATCTTCTATTTTGTTTATGGGTAAAGTAATACGGGAATTATGCAGGTACTGGTAATTAGTAATTGGTAATTGGTAATTGGTAATTGTCCACTGTCCACTGTCAACTGTTCACTATCCACTGTCCACCGTCAACAAGGTAAAATATGATTTATCAAAAATGGCTCTCGAAAATAATTTTATTTTTTCTCACAGCTATATTTACTTTGATTTGGGAATTAATTCTCATTCCGATTTTTCTAGATAAAGTTAATGCTCAAGATATTTATAATCCTATTTATATTACTCAAAGTTCTTCAAATCCAGCAATTTTGTTGGAAAAAGGTAAAAGACTTTATCATCAAGGAAAGTTTTCAGATGCGATAACGGTTTTAGAGCAAGCTGTACAAGTTTTTAAAAATCAAGGTAATCAAATTCAACAAGCTATTGCATTGAGCAATCTTTCATTAGCTTACAAACAAATTGGAGAATATCAACAGGCTTTGAGTTATATTACCCAAAGTCGTACATTATTAGAAAGTCAGCCAGATTCAAAAGTATTTGCTCAAATTCTAGATATTCAAGCCAATTTACAATTAATTTTAGGAAAAGCTTTAATAGCTTTGGATAATTGGAAACAAGCTACGATTATTTATCAACGAGTAAATTTTCAAGATGGAAAAATCCGGAGTTTAATCAATCAAAGTTTAGCATTACAAGCATTAGGACGTTATCGTCAAGCTCATAAAATTTTACAAGAGTTACTTCCAGAATTAGATAAACAACCAGCTTCGATGATCAAAGTTACTGCATTACGAAATTTTGGCGATGTTCAATTACATTTAGGTGAAATAGACGCTTCTTTAAATACTTTGCAACAAAGTTATGAAATTGCACAAGAAGTTCAAATTAAATTTAATTTTAATCAATATAATCCTCAAATATCTGAGATATTACTAAGTTTAGGTAATGCTCAACGTGCTAAAGCAAATAGATTGCATTTTAGTCTACAAAATACAACAAATTTTGCGAAAATAGCACCATTATTTTATGTTAGTAAGCCAATTTCACCAGAGGTGATAAAATTATATCAACAAGCAATAAAAACTTATGATAGGACTATAAATATATCAACATCACCAGGAATTAAAGTTAAAGCACAATTAAATCTACTCAGTGTATTAATCGAACTTCAAGAGTTTACCAAAGCTGATAAATTATATTCTAAAATTAAGTTACTAATAGATAAATTACCTGTATCAGAAACATCGATTAACTCTCATATACATTTAGCAGAAAATTTATTCTTCTTAAAACAAATTAGTCCTAATAATGCACCGGAATGGCAAGATATAGCTCAAATTATAGCCGTAGCTGTTAAGCAAGCAGAAATTTTGCAAGATATGAAATTACAATCTTACGCAATGGGTGTTTTAGGTAGCGTCTATTTACAAACAAATAACTTGAATTATGCTCAAAAATTAAGTAAAGAAGCTGTAGATTTAGCTTTGACAATAGACGCAAAAGATATTGCTTATTTTTGGCAATGGCAGTTAGGATATATATTTAAACTTCAAAATAATATTACTCAAGCAATAAATTATTATTCCCAAGCAGTTAGTAATATTAATCATTTACGGAGTGATTTACTAGTTCTTAATCCAGATATTCAATTTTCATTTCGAGATAATGTTGAACCAGTATACAGACAATTAGTTGATTTACTTTTACAACCATCTACTCAAAATATAAAACAAACAAATTACAATCAAAAAAATCTTAAACAAGCTCGTGATGTCATTGAAGCGTTGCAATTAAGAGAAATCGAAAACTATTTTCAAGAAATTTGTTTACAAGCTAAACCAGAAATTATTGATACGGTAGTTGATCAAACTGATACCACAGCAGCAGTTATTTATCCAATTATTTTAGAAAACCGTTTAGAGATAATTCTCAAACTTCCTAATCAAAATCAATTTAATCATTACACAACTTTTATTCAAGCAAATCAATTTGAAAAGACTTTAGAACAATTACAATCTAGTCTCAGACAACCAGAACAAATTAATCAAGTTAAAAAAATATCCGCAAAAGTTTATAATTGGTTGATTCGACCATTAGAAGTAGATTTAGAAAAACACAATATACAAACATTAGTATTTGTCTTGGATGGAAATTTAAAAAATATTCCCATGGCTGTACTTTATGATGATAATGTCTCGGAAAAAACACCAAAATATTTAATCGAAAAATATGCTATTGTTTTAACCCCAGGTTTGCAAATGTTAGAACCCAAACCTTTACAACAACAAGATTTAAATATTCTTATCGCTGGAGTCAGCGAAAAACGATTAATTGGAAATCAACAATTTAATCCTCTTGAAAACGTACAGTTTGAACTAGAAACAATTAAATCCCAAATACCCAAAAGTAAAAAATTATTGAATCAATCATTTACCGATATCAATTTAGAAAAACAAATTAATTCTGCTAAATATACAGTAGTTCATATTGCCACTCACGGTAACTTTAGTTCAAACTTAGAAGAAACTTATATTCTTACCTGGAACAAATTACTCAAACTCAACGATTTTGAACGGTTATTTCAAATTAATACAAATAGAGATTCTCAACCTATTCAATTATTAGTTCTTAGCGCTTGTCAAACCGCAGATGGAGACAAAAGAGCAACTTTAGGACTTTCTGGAGTTGCTATACGTGCAGGTGCAAGAAGTACATTAGCTACCTTATGGGCTGTTGATGATGAGTCTACCGCTGAATTGATGAGTCAATTTTATCAAGAATTACAGCAGAATAAATTGAATAAAGTAAAGGCTTTGCAGCAAGCTCAAATTAAGCTTTTAAAAAATACCGAATTACCTATTATTTGGGCTCCTTATGTATTAATTGGTAATTGGCTTTGACAGTTATCAGTTATCAGTTATCAGTTATCAGTTATCAGTTATCAGTTATCAGTTATCATGTATAATTTAAAAATTATTAGTGTATCTGTGATTGATGAATAGCTTGGTATATAATAAAGCGTATCGGTTTGCTATCAGGATTGTTAATGCATACAAATATCTGATAAAAGAGAAAAAAGAATTTGTTTTATCCAAGCAATTAATTAGAAGTGGTACATCTATCGGAGCAAATATAGCGGAAGCGAATGGAGCTATATCAACAGCAGATTTTTCTGCTAAAATATCTATTGCTTACAAAGAATGTCTAGAAACTAAGTACTGGATTTCTTTATTAAAAGATACAGGATATTTTGATGAAAAATCATTTCGCAGCATATACGAAGATGCAGACGAAATCGGTAAAATACTCTTCTCCATCCTAAAAAAAACAAGAATGACTGATAACTGTTAACTGATAATTGTTAAATGATAACTGTTAACTGATAACTGTTAACTGATAATTGGCTTATTTGATAACTCTTTTAAACCAATATTATTGAGTAATTGTAACCAGTATTTTGCAAGAATTCTATTATCAGGATTTGCTTTTTTAAGTTGAGCTAATTCTGTTAAAGCTGAATACCAAATATCATTTTGAACATAGAAAGCAAAACGTTGTTCTGGTGAATAAGTTGCAATTAATTGCTTTTGTTGTAAAGGTTCAATCGCTACTCTTTCAACCCATCCACGCACGTAAATGGGATTAGATGATTTATCAGGTTTACAATATAATTTAAAATACCATTGATATGTTTTATCCGTTTTTAAAGATTTTTCAAGCGGGAGACTAATACTATAAATACCTTCACCTTGATCAATCGATAAATCAGTCTGATACACATTATTATGAGCTTCATCTTGCAAAACAAATTCACCGTTAATAGGTATCTTGCTTGCTTGATAAGGAATAAATAGCCAAAATGTGGGATTTGCTTCCATAACTTTACCAACTTCGTTTTCCGGAATTAACGCAGTTAGTGGTATATTTGTCACATGACAATCGTTACGGCTACCCATTCCTCTTCTTTTAGTTGGTCTTCCTCGATTGGAGCCGCTTTCTTGGTTGTTATTCAACTGTATTGGTATTTTCGGCGCATTTTTACTAACTTGTATTTGCGATCGCGCTATTACTGGTTGATTTCCACTGATATTGCTAATCAGTGTTAATAACAGAAGCAAGCTAAATATAATTGGCTTTAATTTTTGAATTTTCATCAGAATGATTCTTATTATTATCAGGATGATATTAAGCATAAAGCTCAGCTAACTATTGAGTTAACAGTTCTATAGCTTATCAAAGTTTATATATAATTCATAGGAAGGAATTATTAATAGATATACAGTTGTATGCAAGCTAAGATAACGGGACTATAAAAGCGTGATTGTTATAAGTCCGATGAATATGCTTGATTGATTTATCTCTATAACAAGTCTTGCGGTTACGATTCATTTTTTATTAGCCGCGAACATTTCGGAGTGAATCCCCATAAATAAATACTGATAATTGATAACTGCATAAGTTAATTTCAACGGCACCTAGTTAAAAGTGTAAGACTGAATTGCGGCTAACAAACTTACAAATCTAACAATTATAAGGAGAAATAATCATGACTTATTCCAACTCACAAAACATCCAAGATAAATCACAAATACAACAAGAAGCAATTACTGTGAATCTAGAAAAAATTAACCAATTCAAACAAGAAATTGACCAGAAAATGATTGATGCAATTTACCAATCTAAAATCTTTGATTTTTTTGTTAGTAAAGGTTTAGAAGGAAAAGCTGTGAAAGTTAAAGTTGTACTCGACTTAAGTGAAATCAGAAATACAGATATTATTCAAGATAAAGAATTAAGAGATTCTTTACGAGGAATACCTAGTCAGGAGATGACAATTACCTCTTGCTGGCCCTGTAATGGTGGTCAATGGTGTAGCTAATAAGATAGATTTTGAGTAAAAGGGAAAGTACTCAACTAAAAATAATCGGTAATGGGTAATGAGTGATAGTTGATTAATATATTACCAATTACCAATTACCAATTACCTATTCCCAATTACCTTTATGTACTTAAAATGGTATTTTACTTAAATCAGTGGACAGTGTTAGCTTTACTCGTGACGCGGTAGCGTCATACAGTAAACACGGGGGCGTATGGTGTTCTATTTAAACTAATACAGAAGACGCGCTCCCACCTTAATACAGTGAGGGACTAATCCTTTCCCAAGTATAAACGTGACTGATAACTGTTTACTGATAACTGATAACTGATAAAGGTACAATCAGGGAAATAAACAATGATTCATCAACATTGCTTTTATAAGTTAGCAATTGCAATATCTACTACCATCGCATTCTACCCTAATATAGTTAAAGCCCAAATCGTTCCCGATGCAACTCTACCAAATAATTCGAGCATTACAACACAAGATAATATTAAAATTATTGGAGGTGGAACCCAAGCGGGAAGTAATTTATTCCACAGCTTTGAAAACTTCTCCGTACCCACTGGTTCAACAGCTTATTTTAATAATATTGCAAATATTCAAAATATTATTACGCGCATTACAGGTAATGATATTTCTAATATTAATGGTACAATTCGCGCCAATGATTCGGCAAATTTATTTTTAATTAACCCATCAGGAATTATTTTTGGTGACAATGCTTCTTTAAATATTGGTGGTTCATTTTTAGCAACTACCGCAAGTAGTATTAATTTCGCAGATGGTACCAAATTCAGCGCTATCCAACCCCAAACTACATCTTTATTAACTATAAATGTTCCTATTGGTTTACAATTTGGTGTAACAGCTGCACCCATCCGCAATCAATCCCAAGCTTCTGTTGATGGTGCAACTAATTTTTTTGGTCAACCTGCTGGTTTACAAGTACCTAGAGGTAAAACTTTAGCATTGATTGGAGGTAATGTAACCTTAGAAGGTGGTAATCTAAGTGCAGATTCAGGACGAATTGAATTAGGCAGTGTTGCAGCTAATAGTTTTGTTAATCTCAATTCAACTGATAAAGGTTGGATTTTGGAGTATGAAGGTGTAGAGAATTTCCAGAATATTCAATTAATTCGACGTAATATTAATGATGTAAACATTGGATCGATAGTAGATGTGAGTGGTGAAGATGGGAGTGGTAGTATTCAAGTACAAGGTAATTCTGTTGAATTAGTTGGTAATTCTGTGCTTTTAAGAACTGCAACCACCAACGATGCAAATGCTGGAGACATCACAATTAATGCGATAAAATTAGTTGTTATGGATGGCGCACAGATATTAGCTTTTAGTTCAGGTAAAGGTACAGCTGGAAATATAATTGTTAATGTTGGGGATTCAGTAGAGTTAATTGGTGCATTTATTAATCAAAATGGTAGCACTTTAAGTAGTGGATTGGTTAGTGCTACTGCTGGTGATGGAAATGGAGGAAACCTTACTATTAATACAAGTAGATTACTCGTTTCTAATGGAGCAATAATATCAGTAGAAACTTCTTTTCAACCTGGAAGTGACAATTCACAATTTATTTTAGCCACCGGAAAAGCTGGTAATTTAACTGTAAATGCTTCCCAATTTGTAGAATTAGTTGGTAAATCAGCAACTAATAGAAGCAGTACCCTTGTATCTAAAACATCAAATTCAGCAGATGCTGGAAAAATCACAATTTCTACCAAGCAATTGATTGTTAGAGATGAAGCTGAAATTACTGTCAGCAGTTTATTCCCAAAATTTCCACCAACTATCAAATTTGTCGGTAATACAAGTAATTTAGGAAATGCAGGAGAAATTAATATCATTGCCGATTCTATACTTTTAGACAATCAAGGCAAACTTGTATCTGAAACCGATAACTCTAATGGAGGCAATATTAACCTCCAGTTACAAGATTTACTATTAATGCGTCGCAACAGTCAAATTTCTACCAATGCCGGAATTTCTCAACTTGATGGCGATGGTGGTAATATAACTATTAATATTCCCGATGGTTTTATAATTGCTCTCAACAATGAAAATAGCGACATCACCGCTAATGCTTTTACGGGTAGTGGCGGTAAAGTTAATATCAATGCTAATAGTATTTTGGGAATTCAACCACGCAGTCGAGATGAGTTAATCGCACTTTTAGCTACTAATAACCCCAGGGAATTAAATCCACTACAACTTTTAACCAGCGATATTACCGCAATTTCTCAACAAAATCCTAATTTAAACGGTGAATTAAATATTAATGGGATTGATATACAACCTCCCAGGGAATTAATCGAGTTGCCAACCATACCAGTTGATACGAAAATCTCTCAAGTTTGTAAACCCCGTGGAGGAAATCAAAGCGAATTTATTTTTTCTCGAAGCGGTGGTTTACCTCCTTTACCTCGTGAAGCTCTCGCAATTAGTTCCGCTTTGGATGTTGATTGGGTAGATGGGGAGACAAGGAGATGGGGAGATGGAGTTAGGAGTTTAATATCTTTGACCTTTAACCTTTAACC
>JBHJOU010000754.1:0-3287 GCA_050329355.1 Rivularia sp. (in: cyanobacteria) | reverse complement strand
ACATAATGTAATGTATGGTGATGGCTACTAGGAATCCGCATTGCTCCTAACTCTGCATAAGGTGCATCATTCTCGGTACCAAAGCGATGAGTCCAAACTCTTCCACCTACACGGGGACTACCCTCGATGATATCAACTTCATGTCCTAAACGTTCTAATTCGTAAGCTGCAACTAATCCTGCAATTCCTGCACCGAGAATGGTAATCTTTTTACCAGATTGCAAGTTGTTGATTTCGCACATATCTAGTAGAGTTGTGGTAAGCATTTTTTTATCCTTGTTTGGTGTGAATTTCGTTTGCGGTGTTTTCTCCGCCTCTGTTACTTCATACCGGACAAGGTTTCTCGTTTATGCAGTTGACAGTGGACAGTTGCCTCTTGCCTTTTAGTTGATGGTTGAAATTGGTAATTGATAACTGATAACTGATAACTGATAACTGTTTAGAATGCGTCTTTCAAATTCCTTTGCTTTTTTTTGATTGGGAATTCCAGCGGCTAAGGATTCGATAAGTTGTTTGGGGGTGAAATGCGGACACTCTTCTAAAGTATCTCGAATAACTACACTAGCAAAAAGACCGACAAAACTAGTTAATTCTCGCCGACAATGGTCTAAAAAATCTGGATGACTAATAGCAGGAGATTTGATTAAATTCAAAGATGATTCATTTAATTTAGTCGTTTTTTCTAATTTAAATTCCTTGAAAAGTTGAATTTTTTTGATAAAATCTTCCGCTCGTTGTACATTGGGAATTTTATTTGCTAACACTTCTATAAATTCTTTTGATGCTATATCGGGATTTTCATCTAAAGTCTGTTGCATAACAATGCTGGCTAAAGGTCCGACAAAACTAGTAAGTTGTTGCTGACAATAATCTACAAATTGTGGATTTAGAGAAATTGGTGTTTGTGCGAGTTTTTCAAAACTAAGTTCTTCATCAGCTTTTAGCTTCTCTTTATTATATGTTTGTTTTGGTAATAAACTGGAAATAATACTACCTAATGATATTTTTGGTTTCAAATCATTATTACTAACATTAATATTAGAATTGCGACTATTCTCCAACTCTATTCTTACTTCTTTTGCTGATTGATATCGTTTTATTGGTAATTCTGCTAACATTTTCTCCAAAATTTTAGCTAAATCATCACTAATATTAAGTTGTTTTTGCCATTGCCAATTTAATGATTCATCTATTAATAAATATGGCATTTTACCAGTTAACAGAATCACCGCACAAACACCAAGAGCGTAAATATCGCTTGAAGGATAACATTGTCCCAAACGCAGTTGTTCCGGTGGTGAATAACCAATCTTTCCAACGACAGAAGCCTTAGTACAGTATTGCGGTGAAGAAGAATCAGTTACAAAGATTTGGCTAAATTTTTCTTTCACCACTCCAAAATCAATTAATATAGGTTTACTTCCATTGTCCGGAAGCATGACATTTTCTAGTGAAATATCCCGGTGAATAATATTACAACTGTGAATATATTCTAAAACTGGCAACATATTTAAAAGCCATTCTCTGACTTCAGGTTCCGAAAATGGTTTACCTGTTGTAGAAAGACGCTTTTCTAAAATTTGTAAATAAGTTTTACCATTAATATATTCTTGAACAATAAATAGTTGTTGATTATGAGTTAATAAAGCTAAAAATTGCGGAATTTGAGGATGCTGAATTTGATATAAAACTTTTGCTTCCCGTTCAAATAGTTCCTTAGATTTACTAATTACCTTGGTATTATTAGTATTTGGTAAAAACTCTTTGAGTACACATGGTTCCTTAAAACGATGAGTATCTAAAGCTAAATAAGTTCTACCAAATCCACCTCTTCCTAAAGTTTTGTCAATTAGATAGCGATTATTAATTAAAGTTCCTGAATTAATTTCCTCACTCATTGTTAAATTATTCTTTTGCTTATAATAGGATTTTTAACTTTATAGGGTGAGAAGATTCAGAATTATGCATGATACTTGATGGTTGATAACTGATAACTGATTTAACATTGTTCGTAATTAACAGAAGTTTTTCTGTTGCGAAGTAGCATGATAAGTTGAGAATCACTTCATAATCATGCAAAAACTAGAAACTTTAGCTGAATTAATCTGCCGCACTGTATTAGAATTTGAAAAAAGACAAGCAGCAGAGTTACAGCAGCAAAACTCTTCAGAAAGCGCTTCAAAACGTCTATCAAAGAAAAAATCCACAAACAGTCAACAGTTAACAGTTAACAACGATTAAGAAGTCGGGTTTTTACCTTAAATATGTGTAAGACAACACAAATTTTATAAAAACCCGACTTCTAAGCCCACGTAGCTTTAATCAGTCTTTGATACGCAAAATAGATATCTCCGGAAATTAATTATGCGTTGCTTGAAACCCTTGTAGAGACGCGAAATTTCGCGTCTCTACATTCTTTTCCGGAGATGTCTATATAAAACACTAATTTTGTAAAAAACCATCTTCCATACGGATAGTACGGTCTGCAACATCTAAAATACGATTGTCATGAGTTACCATCAAAATTGCCGAACCTTGTTCTCTAGATAATCGCTGCATCAGTTCGATGATGTCTCTTCCAGTTTTACTGTCTAAAGCAGCAGTAGGTTCATCAGCAAGAATCAATTTAGGATGACTAACTAAAGCACGAGCAATCGCTACTCTTTGCTTTTGTCCACCTGAAAGTTGATTGGGATAGTAATTTACACGATTACCTAACATTACAGCTTTTAACATTGCTTCTGCTTGAGAAATTGATTCTTTTTCGGGAAGTGATTGAAGTTCCAAGGACATTTGTACATTTTGTCGTGCTGTTAAAAATTCTAACAAATTATGAGCTTGAAAAATATAACCTATTTGACGACGTATTTGTACTAATTGTTTAGCACTAGCTCCATTAAGTTCGTTATCAAGAAATTCCAAACTACCTTCTTGAACTGAACGTAAAGCACCAATTAAAGTTAATAAAGTGGTTTTTCCCGAACCTGATGGCCCTGTAAGTAGTGTTACTTCTCTAGCATTAATTTCTAAGTTAATATCAAAGAGAATTTGTTTTTTTAATGCTTTACTACCGTAGTAATAATTTAAGTTTTTAACTTTTATAATAGCTTGTTTGGACATAATTTGACAGTTATCAGTTATCAGTTACCAGTTATCAGTTATCAGTTACCAAATTAAAAAATATCTGCTGGGTCGGCGGATTGTAATTTTTGTACTGCGAGAAAACCAGATACTAAACACATTAAAGTCACTGAAAATAAAACTAATATCGCTTTATCTAAAGTCAT
>JBHJOU010000533.1:0-2637 GCA_050329355.1 Rivularia sp. (in: cyanobacteria) | reverse complement strand
AAAATGCATACCTTAATCTGGCTAGATTTTATCGCAGGTAGCTTAATACTTGGTTTTACAATTTGGTCGATTAGTATAAAGTATAAAGAAATCTATTCACAAAAGTGATTCGTGAATATGTTTTGGATAACTTGAGTGCTGTTTTTGCTCCTTGAATTCACACACTGCTTTTCTTGTCAATAGGTAATCCCGATTAACTATAAATAAAAATTAAATATTTTCAAATTTAGCTAGAATAATTGCGAAGTATCGCCAACTATAACAATGCAGGGAATATCAGCTATAGCTTTAGAAAAATTACTTGCTCGTCAAAAGTTACCAGATTTTTTCGGTACAGAAGCAGTAAAACCCAGTTACGATGGACTTGGTTTAACTAATATTCCTTCCTTAGTAATTGATTGGTTATGTCCCGATGCTCCCATATTAAGCCAAGAAGCTGCTGCACCCGCTTTTAATCCTGAGCTATTAGCAACATCTCAAATAACCGAAGCTTGGAAAACTTGGCAAAATCAAGCACCAATCAATCATGTGGTGTTGTTAATTCTGGATGGGTTTGGTTACGAACAATTGAAAACCCTAGCAGATTCCCAAGATATAACCGCGATCGCAACAGCTTGCGATAGTCAGCAGGCTTTTTTCATGCCCGCAACATCGGTTTATCCTAGTACTACAGTCACAGCTTTAACTTCAGCCGCAACTGGTTACGCACCCGCACAGCACGGGATGATGGGAACTAATCTTTACATTCCCGAAATCGGTACCATTGTTAATTTTATCGGTTTTCGTCCTTATATT
Source organism: Rivularia sp. (in: cyanobacteria) (assembly GCA_050329355.1). Taxonomy (GTDB): domain Bacteria; phylum Cyanobacteriota; class Cyanobacteriia; order Cyanobacteriales; family Nostocaceae; genus Rivularia. The sequence goes on along the minus strand of JBHJOU010000533.1, from coordinate 1,842 downwards.
TCTACTAGTAGAGCTTCTTTTCCTGATACAGTATTTAATCCAGAAACTCTGATTCGGGTACCTAATTTGTATTTACGCATGGAGAAAGCGGGAATAGATGTAGAAATTATCAATTTTTATCAATTTAAACAAACAAGTATCAGTAGATTTACTAGTGCTGGTTCGGAAGCTGGAAATGATGGTTTTAAAGGTTATCTTACACCCTCAGATGCTTTTGCTCAATTACGGGAACGTTTGTTAACAAAAAGCACTCACCAAAAAAGTTTTACTTACATATATATACCGACTATCGATGCAGTTTCTCACCGTTATGCGCCTCTGAGTTCTTCTTATAAAGCCGAAGTTGCTACATTAGACTTTGCCCTTAAAAGTCAACTTATTGAACCTTTAGCAGGTCGTAATGATACAGTTTTATTAGTGACAGCCGACCACGGTCAAAGATATAATCCTTTAGAAAATACTCTTTGGTTAGAAGAACATCCCCATCTCACCCAAAATTTATTTGCTCCGGTTACAGGTGAATCGCGGATTCGTTATTTACATATTAAACATGATAAACAAGCTGCTGTTTTAGATTATATTAAGCAGAATTTTCACGAAAACTTTTTTGCTATTACTCCTTCTGTTGCCATGGAATTAGGCTTATTTGGAATTCCCGGTAAACCTTTGGGTATAGAAGCTCAAGACAGAATTGGTGATTTACTGCTTCTTTCCCATAAAGACTGGATATGTCGTCAGCATATAACCAATGAAGAACGCTTTAAAGGAAACCTAGGTATACATGGTGGTTTAAGTAGGGCTGAAATGTTGATTCCGTTTCTTGCTTATCGGTTTTAGAGAGGGGATGGGAGATGGGGGGAGATAAAATAAAGGATAACTTGTTTGGGAGGTAATGGGTAATTGGTAATGGGTAATTGGTAATTGGTAATTGTGACTGTTTCCGAGCCAGCTTTATTAGGTTATTTATTTAGCTGTTTTTTCAAAGATTGCAAAGAAGCCCAACGACTATCAATAGATTTATCTTCTGTTTTACGATCTTGTTGAATTTGCTCAATTATTCCCGGACATTTTTCTTCGCATAGCTGACGCAGGGGAATTTCCAAACAAATTTGTTCGTACAGCCAAACGCTGGGATGAAAATATCCATATGGTGATAAAGTTTCTACCAACTCGTCTACAGGAATTTCTCTTTCTGCAAGAAATTCGTCTTCAATATTAGCTTCTTCCTCTAACCAAATAATTTCTGAAGTGTTAATTAGAACACGATGGTTGTATTGCTGCAAACAACGATTGCAAGTTAACGTCATGATTGTTTCAGCCTTTGCCGCTACTTGTAAGTAATTACCGCAGTGTTGGACGCGAATATTGCCGCGAACTGGCGTTAAGGTATCTAAATCGGGTAGAAATTCTTTAACTTCTATATCTTCTACTGGTTTTGAGGCTTGAGCAAGCTGGGGAATATAAATTGCGTCCATATCATTTACCGTTAATTTATTTTTAATAATGTATTTAACAGTTATTAGTTATCAGTCAGAAAGCGCCAATCTTGCCTTGTCTAACTTTCTCGCAGTAGTGAATTATCCATTGATAACTGTTAACTGTTTACTGTTCACTGATTTAATAAGGAGGGGATAGGGAAGAAGTTTTTATTTCCTCCCGAACCCTGTTTCCTAATTACCATGCTGCTGCTGGACGTACAACCAAATGGCGATGTGGTTCTTTACCTTGGCTGAAGCTTTCTAAATCTTCAAATTCCTTCAATAAAGTATGGACTTGACGACGTTCGGCTGAACTAAGGGATTTTACTTCCACTTCTCGTCCAGTGTTGCGGACTTGATCGAT
>JBHJOU010000762.1:0-4508 GCA_050329355.1 Rivularia sp. (in: cyanobacteria) | reverse complement strand
AGATATCGGGATAATAGTTGGAAAGTGGTAAATGAATTTAATATTCAAAATAGTGGTTTGGGAGAAAATCGGGTGAATGCGCTTGCTATTAGCAGGAGTGAAGAGGGGGTAACTCAATTATGGATTGGTACAGCTTGTGGTTTGAGTTGTTATAGCTATTAAATTTTCTTAGAACACAAGACAATCATAACCGCTTTAAAATATAACAATTACGATTGAGAAGAATTCTTTATTTATTGGTTAGACACAGAACATGAGACAAGTCATCACCTTTCGCGGTTGCTGAATGGCTAGATGGTAAAACCCTCGTCAGTGGTAGGTGGGACGAAACCGTCAAAATTTGGCGGTTAGAGTAAGAACAGCACTTTTAAATACCTGATGAAGGAATTAGATATCTAGGGAATTTATTTGGAACTATGATTTTGGCGATTTGAGCAATTTAAGCTATCGCACTCGATAAACCTACCAAACTTTGTGCAAAATTTTCTCTTAACTTTGGCGATCGCAATAATCACCAAACAAGCATCAAGAATCGGAATCACTAAACAATGCAGTTAAATCTCGATAACCGCTAATCACTCGAAAAATTTCAACATCTTGCCCTATCGGCATGTAAAGTATGAGGTAACTATCTACGGACAGACTACGGATACCAGGTAATATTTCATCTCGTTGTCTTCCAAGGTTAGGAAACTGCGCGATTTTGAAAAATTTTGCATCGAGTTTACTCAAAAAAAGCTCAGATTCCCGTAAGCCAGATTGTTTGGCGATGTAATCTGCAATCTCTTCAATGTCTTTAATCGCAGGTTCAGTAAGGCGAAATTCTCGATTCATACTTCGTCAGATGCACCGTATCGCTGACGCAAATTATCCCGAATTTGGTTCATCGCAGTCAACCCATCAACAACCTTACCCTGCTGCGATGCTTCCAACCCAATACGTGCTTCCTGTTGTAGTTCTGACAATCGTCCTTGGTAAATATCTTCTTGCTGCTCCAAAAGTTTTATTCCCGCAACAATAACTTCGATCGCGTTTTGATATTTACCACTATTCAGGTGTCGTTGTAGCAGTGCTTCAACTTCTGGTGGCAAAGAGACTTGCATACAATTTCCTCAAAGTATTAGCTGTTTTAATTGTAAGCGATGAGCTATTGTCAAAGGCTGGTGTATTGTTTTCGCATTTTTACACCATTATGCTGATTTTACCATTTATATTTTTGTGAAATGTAAACTTATTTTGCTTGGACTGTATTTACCTATACACAGAGCAATTTAAAGTCAACTAGAAATAAAATGATTCTCCGCCAAATTTACTAGGTATTATTATTAATACAACCCAAAATTCCAACAAAAGGTTAGCCAATGAGCGAAGTCGATATCTTGGGAATTGATTTAGGAACGACAAATTCAGCAGTTGCTATATGGGAAGTGGAAACGGAACAAGCAAGAATATTGTCGAATTCTGAGGGCGATCGCCTCACTCCTTCAGTTGTCATGTTCGATACCCAAAGCAATCAACCCATCGTTGGTAAATTGGCTCTTAGTTGCATTAATGCCCATCCCGGTCAAGTTATCTATTCAGTAAAGCGTTTCATCGGCTGTACTTTTCGTGACCAACGGGTACGGGAAGACCAAAGCCAAGTTACTTATACCATTGAGGAATTACAGCAAAGTAAAGTCGCAGTTCGGGTTGGGGAGCAAATTTTAACACCACCACAAATTTCCGCACAAGTTCTGCGTCAGCTTAAAGAAGATGCTGAAGCTAGTTTGGGTAAACAATTCTCCAAGGCTGTCATCACTGTCCCTGCTTATTTCAGCGAATCCCAACGTCAAGCAACCAAGGAAGCGGCAGAATTAGCAGGGTTGAGGGTTCCTCGAATTGTTTGGGTGCAGAACCTCAAAATGTGGCAGTATATGACCTTGGTGGTGGTACTTTTGATGTTTCAATTTTGCGGATTGAACGAGGTTTGTTTCGAGTTAAAGCCACTAATGGTGATACTCACCTGGGTGGTGATGATTTTGACTCAATAATTATTAATTGGATGCAAGATGTATGTAAGCAGCAGGGTGTAGATTTAGCCGTTACAGAAGATAATAATTTACGCTCCCAACTCCGTACCGCAGCAGAAGCAGCCAAAATTGCTCTTACTCAAGCAACGGAATACCAAATTAATATTCCCAATCTTTTGGAAGTAACTTTAACGCGATCGCAATTAGAACAACTCGTACAACCATTCATCGAACGTACTTTAGAAATTTGTGATAAAACCATCGAAAAAGCGGGGATGAAACCTGTAGATATTGACCAAGTATTGTTAGTTGGGGGACAAACCAGATTACCAGCAATTAAAACTGCACTCCAGAAGCGCTACGGTTGGAAAATAAATGACTCCGTAAATCCAGATGAAGCTGTAGCGAAGGGTGCAGCAGTTCAAGGAGGAAGATTATGCGGTTATCTCCGGGACAAAGTTAAATTGTGGGACGTTACACCTTTATCTCTGGGAATTGAACTTGCTAACGAAAAAATGGATGTTATTATTCCCAGCAACGAGCAAATACCTATTAAAAGATGGCGCAAGGGTTCCCAAGCATTTACTACCCAGCGTGATGGACAAGAAAGTATTCGTTTCCGCGTTTATCAAGGTGAGCGACCAATTGCTGCTGATAATGAATTTATTGGGGAAGTTGTGCTTAATTTAGCAACATCTCGTCCTGCGGGAGATGTTCGGGTTAACTGTATGTTTAAAATTGATTTGGATGGTATTCTTCACGTTTCAGCAGAAGATAGTAGTACCGAAGGACAACCCGTTGAAAAAACATTTGACCGTTTTTACCGCTTGACTCAGGAAGAAGTAGAAGAGAAGTTGAAGCAAGCTAATCTGCATCGGGATGAGGATGAAATTACCAAGCGCGTCTTTCAGCTAGAGGAAGAGATAACCCGATTAGAAAAGGTAATTAATCAAGACAAAACATCCGATAACTTGTTAGAAAAATTTAAAGAATTGCAATTTGCTGTTAGTAACCGCGATGTCAACCAAGCTGAAGAATTAGTTGCAGAACTGAAGATGGATATTATTGCTACATAAACTCCCCTATTTGCTGAAAATAAAGCGGTTGTGTTGTAGAAAAACAAGAAATTCCTAACCTAGATAATTGTAAAATGACCCAAACAAAGCGACGCTGGACATTAATGGTCTACATGGCAGGGGATAATGGTAAAATTTTCGACCAACTCCAAGGAAGAAAAACCCTGATGGCACCAATGGAAGAGCAGGGATGGAAGGATATTGAAGAAATGGAAGCGGTTGGTTCAACGGAAGAAGTCACAGTGTTAGTTCAGTTTGATACTCTTAGCGACCGCGAACACACTTATCGTATATATATTCCAGCCAATGGTGAAAAACGGGAAATTCAAAATATTCCAGAGCAAAACACCGGAAATCCCGATTCTCTACGGGACTTTATTGTTTGGGGAATCGAAAAATATCCAGCCGAAAATTACGCAGTCATATTATGGAATCACGGTACTGGTTGGAAAGAAGATGATATTTATGAATTTGCCAGAAATCGCGGTTTGCAAATCCAAGCAAGTGAGGATGAAGTACGTTCTTTAACCAGAAATAATCGACGGTTATCCCATGCTTTTTTCCTCTCCTCAATTACCGAAGTATTGCAACTCGAAGATGAAGATTCTCGTGCGATCGCATTCGATGATTCATCCTTAGATTTTCTCGATAACGCCAAACTTCAGCAAGCTTTTCGGGAAGCAGAAGAGAAAACAGGTAAAAAAGTTAGCTTGATTGGCATGGATGCTTGTTTAATGAGCATGGTAGAAGTAGCTTACCAACTGCGAGCAAATGCTAATTACATGGTTGCATCACAAGAAGTCGAGCCACTGTCAGGTTATCCCTATACAGCTATTTTGCAGAATTTAACAGCCAACGCAGAGATGACAGCGGAGGAATTATCAAAATTAATTGTGCGGGAATACGGGCGTTATTACAAAGGAGAATCGCGAGGTAGCGTCACTAAAGTTACCCAATCAGCAACCAATTTGATGATGCTTGAGGAATTGGCTCAGGCTTTGGGAAGGTTAGCGATGGTTTTGCGTAAATTGTTGGCAAAAGAAGATATTTACACCGAAAGTGCAATTTATCATGCTCAACGTAAAGCAGTACGTTTTAACGATAAAGATTTTGTTGATTTACATGACTTTTTAAAACTGTTGCGGGATAAATATGCAGGGGATAGTGGTGAATTGACTTCAGTTATTGATGAGGTAATGAATTTGATGGTTTTGGAAGTTGAACCGCAGATAATTTTAGCTAATGTGGGTTTAGGGTTGAGGTTTGAGCGGGTTAAGGGATTGTCAATTTATTCGCCAGTGAGAGGTTATTCTCAGTTTTATGAGCGTTCGGATTTTGCTGGTTGTGGGTGGGGGAAGTTTGTCAGGGTTTTGAATAGTGTAGAACAATAGTAAAGCTATAATTAGGATACGAGACAAGCCAG
>JBHJOU010000087.1:0-3912 GCA_050329355.1 Rivularia sp. (in: cyanobacteria) | reverse complement strand
GTTTATTTTGCTCGATATCGCACAATCTGTGAATAGTAAGCAACTATATTTGCACCAGTAGTTGTTTGTACATCATATTTAATTCCACCAGAATATACATAAATAATGGTTCCCTCCGTCCCATCATTTAATAAGACTTCATGGTTTAATTTGATGTCTGAAGCACTGCTAGGAGTATAACCAATGTCGCCATAAGAAAAGTAACCAGACATATTTTTATTACCTCAATAATTATTGTTAGTTTTTTTTCGGAAAAATATTCAGATTTAATCAAATCTAGAGATGCAAAATATTCGGTATTTACTGATAATTATAATTATTGAATTTAGTAGTATGAGTGGAATAATATACATCTAATCAATCTTTATATACTGTTTTAAAAATTAGATTAAATACGCCATATATTGAGTCATTGTTTTTATGAGATTAGTGATTTAGCAAAAAATCAATATTTAGGATAAATTAAAACCCCGACTGACAGAAGTTGTCGGGGTTGTGGGAAACTTAATACTTACAAATCTATGGTTATAGCTGTCATCTGATCGCTTCTGCAAAAGTAATTAAATGTTGTCTTTTGGCAATAAATCCAAATAATATTTCATTCTTTCCGGCTCAATTATATCTGAATATTGATAACACTCTCTAATATAACTATCTATTTGGTAAATCTTATTTCTTATATCTTTTTCTTTAGATGAATAACTTATTTTTCCAAAATTTAACTCATTGCTCAAGTCTAACAATTCTCCTTGATATTTTAACTTTTGTAATCTCAGGGAGTTTATATGATATTTTAATTCTCTCAATTCTGGTGTGATAATAGATTTACTCCCAAATTCTTTTAATTGGTCATATTCAGCAAAAATTGCTGTATATTTAACACCACCAGTTTGTTTCACATTTTCGTGAAATGAGCGGAAATCCTCAATCATTTCTTCCAAAGTAAAAATTGCAGGTTTTTCACTTATTTTTGAGCCTTTTCTATAGACTAATATATTCGTTTTTCGTTGATTAATTTTTTCTTTAGCATCTTGTTTTAAATCTGCCTTACCTTTAGCCTGATATATATTGTACAGAGCTGCTTGAATATCGAAATACATCTCTTCTTTTTTTTCTGTGTCTTGGGAAGAGACCTCTATTAGGGCAGTATACTCAGCACCTGTTCTAAAACCTATAATGAATTCATCTCCGTATTTATTTCTAAAATTTTCGGGATTTTCTTGATTAAAAAAATTCTTGGCTTCGATTGATAGTTGAGGCTGCTTAATTCTATATGCATGGTATGTTATTTGATAGTTTAGTAGAATACAAAGATTATCAAAGTTGATGTTGTTACTATGAAAATACTTAGCTTTCGCTTCTCCATTTAATAGACCAGCATGTCCAAGAAGCATACTCCCAGAAATAGAACCAGAGATACTGAATGATTTACTGAAATCCTTTTCATCGTGTATTTTGACAAAAGAGAATGTTTCAGGACGTGGATTTGTTAAATCGTCTTGCCTTAGTTCATTTTCTTTTATATCCTTAAGTTCTATGGCAGTACTAAGAAACTGTTCCTCAAAAGAATCGAAGCCAATACCTAAATATTCTCCTTGGTCGCGAAATTCTCTTTCTGTTAAATTCATAGTAACCTCATTTATTACCTTGTTGAAAATTCTACTTTTCAAGAGTAGTTTTTTTGACTGAAGGAAAGATATAGCATTTCTCATAAAGAGTGAAGTACAGAAAAACCCCTGTCCGAGTCACCCTAGTCTACGGAAAGCTAAGGTAATGATGAAGCAAGCTACGGGGAGGGTGTGGAATAGCGCAGGTATGCTTGTATTCCATCTGTTTGGGAAGCACTGTAAATAATGTTTAGTAGATAAAATAAGTTTCAACCTTTAATCTAGTTCGTAAAGTTTAAAAAATTCGTTTGAACCAGAAAATAATTTTTCTTGATACTCTCTGTCCAAAATTTCTTTTTGTAGGTCGGCTAATAAAAGTATAATATACACTAGGCGATGACATTGTATTTTTTTCATTGTCAAGTTGTTTAGATTCTTCATTTTGATACCAATCTATAAATTCATCATATTTTTTTATTTTAAAAAAAACTTCATAACCGTCTTGTTTCTCTATCTCTAACCATTTCAAATTACACATATCAGTAATTAGTCGTTTATACCCTCTTTTAAACGATTCATTATTGCGAGTGAAAGTCATAAGCTTTTTGTAGCTTATTCTAATTTCTGATTGATGATTCCAATGTTCAAGACTATGCCATAAGCCAGATAAGAAATCTTTTCTATTTCCTTCTATTTTTATATGATTTGAAGTATCGAAAAAGACTTGCATCCCTCTATTTTTAGCACTAATTAATCCCAATAATAAACCATTAACAATACTTCCTAATGCTCTTAATATGGTAAATAGTATATGTCCTATTTCCTCTATCAAAATTGGTAAAATTTCTTTTAAGAATTTTGATAATTGATTGAATTCTAAAAGTTTTTTGTCCCAAAAATCTTTCCACAATTCTTTATTCTTATTTTCTTTATTGACAATAGTGCCAAGAACTAATGATGTTACATCAATGATACTTGCTAAAACAAGTGCAAGTATTGCTTGAGAATCTCCTTTGGTTACTTTATTCCAAGGAATTAAAAAATAAGATTCTTCAGACCTATATTTATCTTCAGTAAAGTCTTGACGATTAAATCCTTTATTTTTTTCCAATTCGGCAATTATATCAGGAGGAACATCACTTATAGCGTTTTGATCATCTCTATAAATCTCTCTGGCTTTCTGTTTTTCTAAGTCTTCTCTTGGTTTTTCAAAATTAGGTTGAATTTTTTCTATATATCCATACTTTTTAAGTAAAGTAGTCCTCTGTCTTTCTAATTCTCCTATTAGCCTCCCTGTTCCTGCGTATCTTTGACTATCTCCTTCATCAAAAGCCCTTTTTCGTTCCTCTTCAGTATCTTCTATTCTTCTATCAAATTCTTTCCATTCTACTGATTGCGGTGTATAGATAAATTGCTTTAGTTTGTTATGGGTATTGATCGCTATATTCTTATTTTGTTGCGTAAGATCGATGTCAGTGAGACCTTGATAAATAGCAAAGAAACTTGTATAAATACTAGCAAGTGTATAAACTAAAATTAATATTAATTTTCTTAGCGATGATTTTATTGCGTCTTTACCAAACGTAAAAAGCCATAACAGAAAAAATTGTACGCCACATCCTAAAATAACATATGCTTCAATTTGAATTCCCAAAAATTCAATGGGTTTTAATGATGATAAGAGTACCTTCGCTCCTTCTATTGTAGTCGCCAAACTAGTAATTTGAAGGAATAGTAGTATAATAAGCAACGAACGTTTCTTAAGAAATTCATAAATACGATCTGGTAATGTTTTCATTGTATGCATCAAATAATTTGAATAGCAAAATCAGAAATTATCGGATTGTATATGCCCTAATTCTTAATAAATATGAACGTAGCAAATGTAACTTAATTGCTACAAGACAACGAAGCGTAAACGACAAAACTATATGTTCAAAACCTCAATCCACATCCGATGCACAGACTGGTAGACTAATAACTAACTTCCCGACTATCTCTCCCTAACCTGCATCCGTATTTACACTTGAGTCAATGTATTTTAAATTTAATTAATCTCAGTATATACCAGTAAGAAGCTAATTAGATGCTGATAAATATCAGGATTTGGATTAGAATTACATCAGTGATTAGTGAGGATAACACTGATGGCAGCTAATGATGAGTATTTTACCCAAGCAGCGAATCACTGGGATTTAGAGACTTTATATACTGATTTAGCCTCTGCCAAAGGAAAGCGCTTAACACCAGTGGAAAAGCTTCATTTACGGGGTTTGCTTTGTGGTCATAGCCCTGGGGAAATTGC
>JBHJOU010000292.1:0-3836 GCA_050329355.1 Rivularia sp. (in: cyanobacteria) | reverse complement strand
ACTATCTCTAGAAACTGTTAATAATAAATCTAATTCGCGAAATTGAATATCAGTATTTAATTCTTGAGATAATGTTTGATAAAGTTTTTTTGACTCATTACATAATTGACGAGTTAAAGAATTTGTACCGCTCCAAAAAGCTAAACCACCGTAACTATAGCGAGTAGCATTTTCCGGCGTAGTATGTTGTTCTAATAAGAGTACCGAAAAGCCTTTTGTGACTAATTCGTAACTAAGTGCAGCACCGGCAATTCCAGCACCGATAATAATAATATCGTAGGTTTTCATCGGAAAATAGAAAGTAGGGAGTAGAGAATAGGGAGTAGAAAAAAAATTATAGAAGTCGGGTTTTTACAATCTTATATCGGTAACACCAGAAAGTAGTCATAAAAACCCGACTTCTTACTCCACGATAATAATCATAAAAGTCGGGTTTTTCAGATATTCTGTAACACCAGAAAATAGTCATAAAAACCCGACTTCTTAGCCCACAACTTATAACCACAATCAATATTTATCGCAGCGTCATATACCTTACAAAAATATTAATTCAGATTAATTTGTTAGGAATAACATGACATCACCTTCTTTAACAATATAATTTTTTCCTTCAGCACGAACTAAACCTTTTTCTTTTGCAGAAGCGAGGGAACCAGAGGAAACTAAATCATTGTAACTAACAGTTTCGGCACGAATAAATCCTTTTTCAAAATCGCTATGAATTACACCTGCTGCTTGCGGTGCCGACATTCCAGCTTTGATTGTCCAAGCACGAGTTTCTTTTTCACCAGATGTAAAATATGTCCGCAAACCTAATAAATCATAAGTAGCGCGAATCAAAGATTTCAAACCACCTTCTTTTACACCCAAAGATTCTAAAAAATCACTTCTTTCTTCTTCCGATAATTCCACTAATTCCGATTCTACCTGTGCGGAAACTATTACTACCTGAGCATTTTCTTGAGATGCAATTTCTCGCACTTCTTCCACATATTTATTACCCGTTGCCAAATCATCTTCCGAAACATTTGCAGCGTAAATAATCGACTTCGCACTCAACAATGTCAAAGGCTTAATTATTTCTGCTTCTTCTTCACTCAACTCGATTTGACGAACCGATTTACCTTCATTTAACTCAGCTGCAACCTTTTCCAACACCGACATTTCATATTGAGCATCTTTATTCGATCGCGCTTGTTTGCGAGTCCGATCCATGCGACGCTCAACTTGGGTTAAATCTGCTAAAACCAACTCCAAATTAATTACTTCAATATCTCTAGCAGGTCCAACCGAACCAGAAACATGAATTACATCATCATTATCAAAACAACGTACCACATGAACGATCGCATCAGTTTCCCTGATATTGGATAAAAACTGGTTTCCTAATCCCTCACCCTTACTAGCACCCTTAACCAAACCAGCAATATCTACAAATTCTACCCGTGCTGGAACAATTTGCTTTGCAGAGGAAATACTCGCTAAAACTTCTAAACGTTCATCCGGTACCGACACAATACCGACATTCGGTTCAATAGTGCAAAAAGGAAAATTAGCAGCTTCAGCCTTAGCATTAGCCACCACAGCATTGAATAAAGTAGATTTTCCCACATTCGGAAGTCCGACAATCCCGGCTCTTAGCATTTTGGATTTTAGATTTTAGATTTTAGATTTATAACTCACAGGTTATCTTAAATCCAACAGCAATTTGTTTCAATTATATTTGGGTATTGATCCGAAGGGCATTGGGAAAAGGAGTTAGGAGTTATTCTAACTTTAATTATTCTAACTTTAAATAGATGCTCAATCAAAATCAAACACCTTTACTCGACGCAATTACAACCAATGCTAAACGTCCCCACAGTCCCTTCTATACCCCCGGACACAAGCAAGGAAAAGGAATTCCGCCAAAACTCGCCAAAACTCTTGGTAAAGCTGTATTTCGCGCCGATTTAACCGAATTGACCGAATTAGATAACTTGTTTACACCCGACGGAGTTATCCTACAAGCACAACAACTTGCAGCCCAAGCCTTTGGTGCATCACAAACTTGGTTTCTTGTCAATGGTTCCACCTGCGGAATAGAAGCGGCAATTCTGGCAACTTGCAATGACGGTGATAAAATTATCCTGCCCCGTAACGTTCATCTTTCAGCAATATCCGGTTTAATCCTCTCCGGTGCAATTCCCATTTTTATTAATCCCGAATATGATTCAACTTTAGATATTGCCCACAGTATTACCCCCCAAAGCTTAAAAGCAGCATTAGAAAAACATCCCGATACCAAAGCTGTAATCATGGTTTATCCGACATATTACGGAGTATGTGGAGATATTACAGAAATTGCCAAAATCACCCATGAATACAATATTCCTTTATTAGTAGACGAAGCCCACGGCGCACATTTCGCATTCCATCCCGAATTACCCATTTCAGCTTTAGCCGCAGGTGCCGATTTAACTGTACAATCTATCCATAAAACCCTTGCTGCCATGACTCAAGCATCGATGCTACACGTACAAGGCAATAGAATAAATATTAACCGTGTTGATCAAGCCTTACAACTCTTAGAGTCGAGTAGTCCGAGTTATTTACTACTAGCTTCCTTAGATGCAGCCAGACAACAAATAGCAATCCACGGTAAAGAATTACTTACCCATACTTTACAACTTGCAGATCGAGCCAGAAATAAAATTAGTCAAATACCCGGATTATCAGTTTTTGATTTTCCCCAAGTACTAGGAGCATCTTCCTCTGTGGGAATTTCTCAAGCGAGCAAGATGCTCGCAGTACCACGAAATTTGACTTTAGATAAAACTCGCTTAACCGTAACCGTTTCTCAATTAGGAATCACAGGATTTGCAGCAGAAGAAATTTTAGACGAACAATTCAACGTCACCCCAGAATTTGCTTCACTACAACATCTGACATTTATTATCAGCTTAGGTAATACCGCAGCGGATATAGAACAATTAGTCAAAGCCTTTACCAACCTAGCGGAACAACATGGTAAAAAGCTCACCCCCTTCCCCTCTCCTTGTCAAGGAGGTGAGTTCAAGTCAGAACCGATTCAGAAGCAAAATAATTTTGAGATTGGAGAGCGATCGCCACGTCAAGCATTTTTTGCTGAGACAGAAACTATACCTATCAAACAAACAATCAACCGCATTTGTTCCGAAATTGTTTGTCCCTACCCGCCAGGAATTCCCATACTAATGCCCGGAGAAATCATTACCACCGCAGCTTTAGAATATCTACAACAGATACAATCAATGGGCGGATTCATCAGTAATTGTGCGGATACAAATTTGCATACCTTAAAAGTTGTAAAGGAGTTATAGAATTTTAGATTTTGGATTTTAGATTTTGGATTGAGATGGCTGGAATTAGGAGTTAGTTTTGTAGAGACGTAGCAATGCTACGTCTGTACGGGAGTTAGGAATTAGGAGTTATCATCTTTAATCTATTACCAATTACCCATTCCCAATTCCCAATTCTCAATTCCCCATTTCCTATTGCTTTAAAACAACTTGAAAAGAATTCAAATATCCTCTAATACTTTTACTCAAATACTTTTCCTGCTCCTTGGTGGTAATTACCATCGCTTGATATAAACGCCCCTCAGCAAAAAACATCCGGTTTCTAGTGATTTTACCAGCAGAATTTACGTATTCAATTTCTTTACCAGGCTGATTGTTGGAACTACGGATATCTTGCTGACTGACTAATTTTGATTGCGTTGTTTTCAAAGCCATATCCCGCGCATTGTTCAACACTACTTGGGGGTTTGCCATATCACCATAACTATGGGGAAAGTCATTGTATGCGACGACATA
>JBHJOU010000463.1:0-2107 GCA_050329355.1 Rivularia sp. (in: cyanobacteria) | reverse complement strand
GGTTTGCTCATTTTGGCTCCTCTAGTTAGAAATTCCAAACTTTCGGGGGGTAAACCCATACGTCGGAAAATCTGTCCTAAAAGACTCGCATTAAAATAAGCTCTAGAAAAATGCAGCGTCGCCGTTTGATTAAAATCTAATCCTAAAGCACGTTCACCTAATACTACGGCAAAAATTCCTCCCCAAACACCACAAGTTAGCGGACGATTAATCGACCAAGTTAATGGATGAATGATTCCGGGAATCACTTCAGCGGCGATTTTGCGCGTCCAAATCGGTAATAAAGTAGTGATGGGACGAACTTGTAATATCCACAAAGTTTGACCGTCATAACTCCATTCAATATCTTGGGGAATGCCGTGATAATATTGTTCGATTTGCCTGGTTAAGTAGGCTACTTGCTTGATTAACACAGCAGGTATTTGTCCTTCACCTTCCAAATGTACAGAAGATAAATTCTCTGTTTTAACCACAAAAGCCCGATATTGTTCCGGTGTATATCTTCCCGAAACAACTTGAGCCGCACTTCCCGCTGTGGCTTCAATTACTACAGCATCGCTTTCTTGAGTAATTGGATCGCGACTAAAAGCAACTCCAGAAAATACCCCTTGAACTTGTTGTTGAATCAAAACCGCCATTGCAGCTTGTTTGAAATTGCGTTCAGCTTCGCTGCGTACAAGGCGATCGCGACGATATTGAGCAGCATCTGGATGTTCGTAGGAAGCACGAACTGTATTAATAGCTTGTAATAAGCCTTCTTTTGTCGTGACGTTCAAAACAGTTTCATATTGTCCGGCTGCGGAAGCTTCTTCCGTATCTTCTCCTATAGCTGAAGAGCGTACTGCAAGGGGAGATAAATCTGATGGTTGAAGATAATCGATCAACATTTCAGGTTCATCCATGGGAGTCAGCACCCAACCTTTGGGAACCGGATAACCAATACGCTTGATTTCGGAACACCTAGCTGCTTTATTTCCGACAATCGCCGCATCTAATTCATCATCTAAAGAAAGAATTTTTTGGTTGCCGCGCAATAATTGAAACATTGCCTGAGACTCTGGTTTAGCTTCAGATGCTTTTAAGTTTAAATCATCGGGAATCTGTTGGTAAATCCAGCCAAGCAATGCTGCTAAGACAACCGCTGCCAAAATTTTCGTGAAATTGTCAAAATGCAATATAGCTACAATTAACGGGAATAAAACCAGTACCCCATATTTTGCTAATTCCTTAGAACGTAAAAGCAGAAAACTGATACTACCAACCAAAAATACAAAAGCAGCTGCCATTGGATCGTGTACCGCAAATCCCCAGACAACATTTGTAGTACCAGCACCCTTGCCCATCCAGAATCGACCTATAACCAAAGCAATTAAAGCAATCAACTCCCAGTAGGAACCGTTACCAAAAAAAGCACGAGCTATTAAAACAGCGATAACTCCCTTAAGTGCTTCTGATAAAACAGCAAGAACTCCTACCAAGGTTCCACCGTGGTAGAAAGCAGCACTAACACCAATATTACCAGTACCAATTTGGGCTAACCGACGCTTAGAAGAAGCATTGGTAATCCAGGAAATTACTGGTAAACCTCCCAAAATGGGGCAGAAAATCAAAATAACTAAAGCACCCCAGAGTTCAAGCATATGATTGTGTGGTTTCTCTTCAATCTAAAATTCTTGTTTTAGATTTTGATAACGGACTAAGGGGCAATGATAATATAATCTGTACCCCTTAGAATCCTACATAAGCTAAAAATGAATTGCTACTAATAAACTAAGAATTCATATTTTTTTTGTGTCCCCATTCAACTCCTGACAAAAAGACAAGTAAAAAGTCGATTGGCTTTACACATCCCCAACGCATTTAATCGCCATGATTCCAGAGGAGCTTCGTTTCTTAGTTTACCGTGTAAGCCACCTGCAATGCCCAAAAGATAAGTAATGCAATCGAGCCTAGAACCAGAACGGTAGAAATAATTACAGCTTTAGGAGTATCCGCATCTTTAAATTTCATGATTCCTCTATTTAAGTCGGACATAATAAGTAATCCTTCCTTATTGATTTCGGCGAAATTATCCGCCTTGATTGTAGTCCGTTACTTCCTATATAAG
>JBHJOU010000583.1:0-9555 GCA_050329355.1 Rivularia sp. (in: cyanobacteria) | reverse complement strand
CCAAATTAAAAAATATCTGCTGGGTCGGCGGATTGTAATTTTTGTACTGCGAGAAAACCAGATACTAAACACATTAAAGTCACTGAAAATAAAACTAATATCGCTTTATCTAAAGTCATAATTACTGGTAATTTTGTGGCATTTTTAGCGATATCATACAATCCAAAAGCAACTATTAATCCGGGAATATAGCCTAATACTGCTAATAAAAAAGCTTGTTGAAACACGACTTTTAATAAATATTTATGTTTAAATCCCATAGCTTTTAAAGTTGCAAAAGCCACTAAACTACTAGAAATATTACTATAAAGAATTTGATAAACAAAGACAATTCCTACTACTAATCCCATGACTACCATTAGGCTAAATACAAAACCAATTGGTGTACGTAAAGACCAATAATCTTTTTCAAATTTAATATAATCTTCACGAGTTAAAATTCGGATATCTTGAGGTAATTTTGCTTTGAGGTTTTCTAAAACCCAATTTTTATCAACGTTTTCTTGAAGGTTAATTAAACCTATATCTATATAACTGGCTCTGCGGTCGAGAAAGGTTCGTAAGAAAGTAGAATAACTCATAATTAAATTACCATCTACACCAAAAGAAGGACCTAAAGGAAATAAACCACCTATTTTAACTTTATATCCAATAGAGGCATTGTAACTAGATACTTCTACTTTGATATCTTCTCCTTGCAAAAAGTTTTGAGCAATTGGTCCGAATTCCGGTCGAGAAGCTTGGTCAAAAAGAACTGTATCGGGAAGTCGAATTAACGGTAATAATTGATTAATTTCTGGTAAATTAAAAGCTGATGTTGCTGGGTCAAAACCAATTACATAAATGGGATTTTTTTTCCCAGTATAAGGATTTTTTAATTTAGCAAATTGTAGGTAAACAGGGCTAACTGACTCTACACCATTAAATGCTAAGGTTTGAAATAAACGACTACGGGGAAAGCTTTGTTGAGATGTTAAAGCGTTATATTGAGAACTAATTATAAATAAATCTCCTTTCAAATTTTGATGTAATTGTGTAGCGCTATTATAGAGTGCATCTTGAAAACCAAATTGCATAAAAATCAAAATCACGACAAAAGAAACACCCGCTAAAGTCGCTAAAAATCTTACTCTTTGTTGAGTTAATTGTAACCAAGCAACTGGAATTGTCATGATAAAAAGGTTAAAGGTTAAAAGTTAAAGGTTAAAGGTTAAAGGTTAAAGGTTAGAGGTCAACTCTGAACTCTTAGTGTTAATAAGTACTTGTACTTGGAGGTTAGTTAGGTCGGCAACTTTTTTGCTGTCTTCTGCCTGGAGACGGATTCTGACATCAATAACTTTGTTGTCGGTATCTGCTTGAGGATTAACGTCAAAAATATTTTGTCTGTCTACTTGTAACCCTATTTGACTGACTGTACCTTGTAGCTCTCCACTGAATGCTGGACTTCTGATGGTAGCGGGTTGACCGATACGCACTTTTGCGATGTCGGTTTCGTAAACTTCTGCGACAACGTACATTTGTTCTGTTTTACCGATGTCAGCGATTCCTGTATTACCAACTACTTCTCCCGGACGAACGTTGACTCTAAGTACTTGACCTGCTATGGGAGAACGAATAGTAGTTAACTCATAGTCAGCTTGAGCTTGTTTGACAATGGCGATCGCACTTTTTAATTGGGCTTGGGCTACTTGTACATCGACATGGCGAACTTCTGCAAGGCTATTTAAGGTTGCTCTTGCTTGCTCTAACTGAATTTGAGTGGTTTCGACAGTCCGATTTAATGTTTCTTTGGCTTCTTGGAGTTGTTTTTGGGTGGTTTCGAGTCGTAAACGTCGGGTATCTGCTTCTATTGCAGCAATTGCTCCGGCTTCATAAAGTTTTTGAAAGCGTTGATTTTCGATTTCGGCATTTCTCACCTCAGCTTCTAGACGAGCAATGGTTGCTTTTTGAGTAGCGATTTGTCCTTCCAATTCAGCTTGTAAACGAGCAATATCTTCTTTTTGAGCTTGAATATCTCCTGATTTTGCTCCAGCTTGTACCCTTGCTAATTCAGCTTTGGCAATTTCAACATCGGTTTTGGCTTTATCTAAAGCAGCTTGACTACGATTATAAGTTTCCAAAATAGCCACTACTTGGTTTTGAAGTACTCGATCACCTTGTTTAATTAAAAGTTCGGTGACTTTATTACCTCCTGTAGAAGTTGGTGCAGATAAACGAATCACTTCTCCTTGAGGTTCTAAACGTCCTAAAGCCGCAACACCAATAATAACTGGTTTGTTTGATTGTGTAGTAGATGCAATTGGTTCGGAATTAGAGCGAAGTTGTACTAAGCTGTACAGAAAGACAGCCCCACCGCTCAAAGCTAAACCGACTAGTACATATATAAGCCGCTGACCAAGGGGTTTATTTAAAGGCTGACTTTCCTTTTGAACCATTATTTTATGCCTTATCAATTACCAGTTGACAGTTGACCTTTAACCTCTAACCTTTGACCTCTAACCTTCTACCTTTGACCTTTGGCTTACAGTGATAGAATGGAATCTACAGGTTTTTCTGAATAAGTATATGGTTGATATTCCACTAATTTTATATTCCATGGACTTTTAATTTGATAAGTAATACCACGCCATTCAACTTGTCGCATAAACATTGCCTCAGTTAACGCTAAAGCATAAACCATTTGAGTCAAAGGAAGTGCTAATAATACTTGGAAAATTGTCCTCACATCAACCAATGGTAGTGTTTCGCCTTTTCTTTGAAATATATCCCGTACTTTATATTCTAAAATAACAAGACATAAGATTTGGGTAACTATATAAATCGTTAATCCACCAGCAAAATAAAGATTCATAGACCATTCTCCATTTAAATAGGTTATCAGTAATAAGATGATTGCTGTTAAAGGAAGTACCGTGGTTAAGATGCCGTGAATTGCGATCGCGCTCCAAGAGTTGTGATAAAGTCGAGAGCAAAGCAATTGACGTTTAACCCAACCAAAAAAGCTTTTTAAATCGCACTCTTCCCGATTTAACATCAATATAGAAGGTACAAATTCGACTGTTAATCCCTGTTGTTGCAAAATTTTCTGTACCATTGTATCTTCGTTAAAAGCTTGTTCCCATTTGCTTAATAGTTCCGTTTGACGAAAAATTTCGGTTTTTATCGCTAAACTTCCACCCCAAGGAATTCGGTAAAAGTGCATCTGAGCTACTGCTGCTACATTCCAAATATATCTAATTACACTTCCCCAATATCTACCTTGGGGTAGATACCAACGATTACCTGTTGTTGCCCCAATTTGAGGATTAGTTAAAGGACTAATTAATTCACGCAACCAATTAGAATGTACAATGGTGTCCCCATCTACTAAGGCTACCACTTGGCAATTATCATCTAACTCAGATACAGCTTGTAGTAAGGCACTACATTTAAGGCTACAAGTTGAACGCGGAACTCGTAAACAGCTAATTTTAACGTGTTTTACACCAAGATTTTTCACTGTTTGATTAACCATTTCCCAAGCTGGGTCTTGATAACTATCAATAACTATTTGTAATTCATAATTAGGATAATTTTGATTTAATAAAGCCTCTAAACATTTAGGTAAAAATGGGTCTGCACCACGCAAACAAAGAACTATTGTTGCTATTGGTAACTCTTGTTCTTGTAGTATTTTTGGAAATTGATGTAATTTGGATACAAAAGCAACTGTTAGCCATAAATAAAATATGGCTAAACTTATAAGTAAACAACAGATTAAAATTGTTATTTCATTCACTGATTATTCCTCTTTTTTTTATTTAATAAATTCATTCATTATAATTAATTTAATTACATTTTTTTATTTAATAAGTGAATAATTACAACTTAAATCAGTTATCAGTAAACAGTTATCAGTTATCAGTTAAGAATTGACAGTCTCCAAACTCGGTGTATAGTGGGAGATAAAATAGGGAGCATATTCATAAATTTTTTCTCCTTATTCCCTGATAACTGATAACTGTTAACTGTTAACTGTCTTATACCACACTCAAAAAACCACTTTGTAGTAGATATGATAAATATTTACTAAACAATTGTGGCTCAAGAGGAGGACATATAATATCAGAATCAGCGAGTGCATTAAGAGTTTGTTGACAACTGATTTTGGCAGGTCTTCTTGCTTGTATATATATTTCAGTTGCGGTTAATTGTTGTTCAGTCCAACGTTGTAATAAAAAAGGTTTGAGAGTGTAAAGAGGATTATCAGGAGAACAAGCGTTAGATTGCAATTTATTCAACCAATCTTCGTAGGGAATTTGCTCGATATCATAACCAAGTGTGGAAATCCAATTAACTAATTGACTCAAATGAATTGGTTGGGGATGTTGTAAATGAAAAGCTTTAGAAACTGATTCTGGTTGTTGCGATAAATAAACTATTGCTCTGCTTACATAATCTACAGGAGACATATCCAACCAATAATCTATATCGGGAAAACTTCCCATTTGTACACAACCTTTCAACATTAAACAAATGAAATCTTCAGTATTACTGACTCCAGTTTTACTATTTCCGCTAATCAAAGGTGGTCTATAAATAGTAACTGGTAAACCTAAAGAACCCGCAAGTTTAACTAATTTTTCAGCTACCCATTTTGTTTGAGAATAACCCAAGAAAATACCTTCATGGTCATCAAAACTATCTGATTCTTGAACAATTTTACCTGTATAAGCAGTTGATTCAAATATGGCAACGCTAGATACATAATGTACAGGTTTACGCTTTATTTGACTTGCTAATCTGATAATTTCTTGGGTTCCTAATACATTCGCTGCTTTCATTGCTGAATAGGGATAAACATAGTTTAGTAAAGCAGCACTATGATAGATAATATCAATGGTTGTTGCTAACAAATTAAATTGTTCTGTAGCAAGACCTAATAAAGGCTTTGATAAATCACCTAAAACCGGGATAATTCTAGAACCATATTTATCTTGCCAAACTTGATAGTTTTGTAAGTTTGTTAATAATCTATTTCTTCCAGATTCGACATCAGCAGCCCTAATTAAGCAGTAAATATTGGCTTTAGTTTGCTGCAAAAGTTCTTCAATTAAGAAAGCGCCTAAAAACCCCGTTCCCCCAGTTACAAAAATGTTTTCTGGTTCATCTTTCAGTTCTAATGGTACCTGCAAAGGGTCTATACTTGAGTCAAGAACAACTTCTGCACTCAAATCTAATTTAATATCTTCTAATATTGATATTCGAGTATTTCCGGTTTCTAATTGCAACTTTCTTTCTTCAATTTCCTCAGCCAAACGTTCCGAAAGAGCTTCAATTGTAGGATAAAGCCACAACAGATTTAGAGGTAATTCAAAACCCAATAAATTTTCGGCTTTACTTGCCAAAATCATCGCCTCTGCCGAATCTAATCCGTAAGTATCTAAAGGTTCCTGAATATCAATTTCATCCGGTTGAATCATTAACTGTTCCGCAAGTTGCAAAACCATCCAATTTTGAATATCTTGAGAATCTAAAGACATAGTAGTTAGTTGATAGTTGTTATTTATTTGTATTTCTTCCCCCCATCCCCCATCCCCCATCCCCCCATCTACTCATCCGGGGTGATATTGAGCGAAACCTGGGGGTAATTCTAAACCTTGTAATTTGAGGCTTTGGATTCGGTATAAATATACTGTTCCGGTGAGGATATGGTGAGCAATATCAACGACGTGTCGATTTTGTGGTTGAGCAAGATAGGTGTCTTTTACCCAGTTGTTGAAAGCTCCCATTGCTGGACCACACCAAATTTGATAGTCGGTTTCTCTTCCTTGTTCTCCGGAGTTTGACCATCGGGAGGATAAACCGAGATACCACCGGAAAATTAATGCCATTTTGAATTTAGGATTTTGATTAGCTCTTTCTAACTTTTGGGGACTACGTTGTGATAAATATGTCTGAGTACTTTGCCAAATTGCATCCAAACTTTGACGAAACACTTGTTTTTCTAACTTTTCTCTTTCTGCAACGGGTATATTTTCAATCGAATCATAACGCTGATAAAGTTCATATAATTTTTGCGATCGCATTCCGAAAAGTGTTCCGTGTTTAAGTACTTGCAATTTCACTCCCATTTCAAACATATCGGCGGCTGGTGCCATGATTACGTCTGTCATTTCCGCTTGTGCAAGCAATTTTTTGGTATATTCAGAAGTTCCGGCTTCTACACAAGATTGATTGATGGAACCCGTCACTATGTAAGCTGCACCCATCATAAAAGCTGCTAATGCTGATTGAGGAGTGGCTATTCCTCCAGCTACACCTATTCTTACGGGATATTTATATCTGTATTCATGCTGAATTTCATCCCTGAGTTCGAGTATGGAAGGCAACAAACAAACTAAAGGACGATTATCTGTATGTCCACCAGAATCGGCTTCAACGGTGATATCATCAGCCATGGGAACTTTTTGAGCTAAAGTTGCCTGTAGTTGGGTTATCAAGCCTTGATTGACCAGTTCCTCAAGTATTTTGGGTGGTGCGGGAGCAAGGAATTTACTCGCTACTTCTTTACGGGAAACTTTGGCAATTACTTTGTGATTAATTTCAATTTGATTGTTGTTATTCAGACTTAATCCAGCGACACGATAATACACGATTGCGGGGGTTAAATCGAGGAAAGCGGAGGCTTCAACAGTTTTAACTCCATATTTGATATACAAGTCTACTGTACCCCGTTCCATTGCCGGTTCGCTGGGACTATGGAGCAGATTAAAAGCATAGGTTCCTTGTGGTAAAGCCTGTTGAATTTGTTTGATTGCAGCTTCCACACGTTCGGGACTCAAACCACCAGCACCAAAGGAACTGAGAATTCCGGCTTTTCCAAAAGCAATCACCAATTCTTCGGAAGCGATACCACCAGCCATTGCTCCGGCGGTATAAGCGTATTTTACGTTATGGAATGCGATAAAATTTCTATCCCCTAATTGTTCCATTGTTAGAGGTGGTAGTGCCATGAGTAATTCTAACTGTTCAGTTGGATTAAATTGATTACTAAATCCAATTTTTCCATTGACTTTAACAACGTAACAAGGTTGATTTAAGGTTAATAATTTACTTTTAATTCCTGTTTCATCAAAGGCAATATCTTGATGAATATTTGTCAGTAAATTAGTCGGTTGTGAATGATGTCCATTTTTTCCCGGAGCTATATTAATGCTAGTCATATTTGAGGTTAAAGGTTAAAGGTCAACTGCAACTCAACCATTTTCACCATTTGTGCAAATGATGATTTTCTGTTTTTTAAAAAAGCTAGATGAGCTTGGCTATTTTGTTGATTAGCTTCACTGATTTTTCGGGAATTAGATTGAATAAATTTTGATAAGTTATCGTTTTCTAATGTTGAATTTATTGAACTTATTGATTTTATGGGATTTATTTGTTTATTAATATCAATACTCTGCTGATTTACTGTTTGAGGTAATACTTTAATATCTTGATATTCTGGCAAATTTAATATTTGTGTATTTCCACCGTTAAAATTTGCAGATGTATACCATTCTTCCATAGTAAATTTACTCCAATAACGTGAAGATAAAGTAACCATTATTTCCTGATGTTGATTTTGAATCTTATTCAAATTAACCTTATTTTTCATCTCCTTATCACTAATAGGAGTTGCTCCCCCTGATGTTTCTAAATATATTTTTTCCGGTTGTTGCTGTTCGTATAAAGCTGATAATGATACCGAAACTCGATGAGAAAAAAGTTGAGCTAAACCTCTAATTAACGTTGTGTGTTCCGCAACTCCGCGACGATTGAGAAATATTGTCGTGTGTTCTCGTTCTTTCAGATTTTCACCAATCCACCGCGAACAAGCATTTCCAGCCCCTACTTCTACAAAAATTTTCGCACCCGAATCATAAACACGGTTTATTAATTGAGGAAAATCAAACTGTTGACACAACACTTTTGCGATACTATGACCCATAACCTGACTATCAAGCTTAAGCTGTCCATAATTTGATGCTGAATAAAAATCTATCTCTGGTCGGTTGTTTATGGGTAGAGTATGTAGTTTAACAAGTTCATCGTATTCTGAAGCCATTGCTTCGCAGTGGATGACATGATTAAAAGGTGCGGGAATTGCATTGCATCCAATTGCTTTAATCACTCTTTCACAAGCTGCTATCTCCCCAGCAATTACCATTTCTTTAGATGTATTAATCTGAGTTAAATAAACCCGACTTTCTTTTTTCAGTTGTTCTTTAACTTGGGAAATATCCGCCATTAACACGTAGTTACCCCAAAATTCTCCTTTAATTTCTTCGTTTGTCAATCCCCAATATTCCCGTACCGCATTTTTAGAGCCAGATAATCTACTGGTAAATAGTTCCGAGGAATTCAAACTGTTGCTAGTTTGGTTAAAACCAGTCCAAATCCCTTGCGCGATCGCCATACTAACTTCACCTAAACTGTAACCAAAACAAGATTGAGGTTGTAGTGCAAAGTAATCTTTGAGAATAGCACTCATCAATGCCGCAAAACCCACTTCGGATTCCAACATGGAAAGGGGATTATCCATTAACTGTTGTTCTACAACCTCTAATTGTCTTTTTGTCAGAGCGGTTAAGCTACGGGGATAAAGAAGTTTTTCGATGTGAGCTACACGATTGTAAAGATTTTTAATGACTGGAGAATCCCAAATTTTGGGGAATAAACGAAATAAATTGCGAGCTATTCCGATATAGGAACTGTAAGCACCAGGATATACAAAGGCTACTTTACCTTTTTTCCCTAATGGATTAGCAGTAAAATAACTACCTACAGGAGTTTTCCATTCTTCACCTGTTTCAAAGGCATTCTTCACACCTTTGAGAGCATTTTGGATTTCCCGTTGTAATTCTTTGTGATTGCGTCCGATAATCGCTACAGCATAAGTTGCGTTTTGATGTTGTTGATAATATCTATAGGTTTGTGCTGCGCTAATACTAAGAGAATCGCTCTGTGATATTGTTTTTTCTAGTTGTTGAATTTGTTCTAATAAATTAGAAGATTCATCCGCAGCTAAGGGAAATAAATAGTAAGGTATTTGCGACAAATATCTACTGTCGCGTTGTTGAGATGGTGCTTCTGATAAAATTAAATGAGCTACATTATCGTTATTAAAACTATTAATTGCAGCAATTCTTTTACTAGTTTGTGTTGATAAAAACCAGGGTTTTGATTGATTATCAACATAAAAAGGACTATTTTGCCAGAGTTCGGGATATTTAGGACTAGACCATTGAGATGTAGAAGGAATATAGCGATAGTATAGGCATAAAATAGCTTTTATAACACTTTCAATTTCCGATGTTGCGGTATTTACTATATTATCTTTAACGCTACCTACTGCACAATGTAATTGTGTTGGAGAAGTTTGATAAGCTGCAACTAATCCTTGAAGTTCTAACTGATTTGGTGAAAAAATACTATTACTACAAATTTCTAAATAACCAATATCTTCTGGTTTAACTCCGGCAATATTAAAGGTTTGTTGACAAGTTTGACTAACTGTTTGTGGTGTTGGGGAAG
>JBHJOU010000520.1:0-3261 GCA_050329355.1 Rivularia sp. (in: cyanobacteria) | reverse complement strand
GCTACAACACCTGTTGGAAAAGATGTAGATTGCTCGGTTTCCGGATTTCCCCACAAATCCCCAGGTGAAATTTCTTGATTATCTTGCGTAATATTACTACTATCAACAGTCTTATCATTTACCGATACTTCTGTTACACCTGACGGTTGTTCAGTTTCCGGTGTCTGCCAAACATCTGGTAATTGAGAATAGCCGGTTTTTGGCTCATCTTCTGCTGCTTCATCTCCTACAACAGCCGAATTATCAGCAGGTAATGTTTCATCTACAGTTGATTCTGAAACATCCTTACCAGCTAGTTTCGATTTAATTCTAGCCGCACCAGCCGCAGCCGCACCACCAAGGGCAAAATTACCCAGCCAGTTACTTGTGGAAGTACTCGGTAATTCTTCTTGGGGAGCAGCATTATTCTCAACATTATTATGATCAACTTCAGCCGTATTATCTGGCTCTGTCGGCGGTATTTCCTCGTCAATTGGGGTAGAAATTCGCGGTAATGAATGATAAGAACTATTAACAACAGCAGCTGGTGCTTCTAAATCTAATCCAGTATCGGGAATATCTGGTTGCTCTAAATCCGGTGTATCCAAAGACAATTCGGAAGCAGATTCAACGGACGATGTATCTTGCTGATTTGTCGAAGCTGCTGCGGCTCCCAATCCAGCGATTCCCAATGCTCCTAAGCCTAATCCGGCTGTATTCATCCCCGACGCACCGGGTTCAACAGGTGTAGTTGCAACAGGTTCCCCTACAGCACTGCTCGCAGTTGTAGTCTGGGGAGTGAAGGGAGGAGGAGAATTATCTGGTAATACACCCCTAGCCACAGTATCATCTTCCTGAGACCTGCGTCTTCCCAATAACCACCACAGCACCAATGCACCGAGAACTGCCACAGGTAATAAAATCCACCACCAAGGTATTGTTCTTGCTTCACCGACTTCAGTAGAAACACCAGCACTCTCTCCCGGTACAAATGCTTGGTTGTTATTATTAACGCTACTGGAAGCGGATGTATTGGTTGCGTTTCCAACACCTCCCGTTACTGTACTGTTATTATTCGTAGTGTTATCAGTAGTAGCTTCAGTGTTTCCCGGAGTTGTTACTGCACCGGGGGTAGTTGTAGCTGTGGTATTTGCGTCACCGGAAATTGCTTGAGCAACAGTTTGAGCAACCGAGAAGGCTTCTTCTTCTCTAGCTGCTTGTAAAGCTTCCTGCCCTGGTGCTGCTGTTGCAAAACCGACAAAGTTTTTCACTGCTTCTGAGGGATTTTTGCGGAAAACGTAAACCAGGGGTTGGGAGTAGGGATATCTGGCATCATCTGGTAAAGTTTTGTGCATACTCAAAATACGCACGTTATCTAGTTTCGATACTTGATTGGCTAACACAAAACCGATACCGTCATTACCCAACTCTTTAACAACTTCGGCTGGATCATCACTAACTAATTGAATCGCATTAGAACCAGTCTTAAATGAATTGCCCCTAAAAAGTGGATAGTTGCGAAAAGCTTCGCGGGTATCGCTAATATCGGGACGATCAACAACTCGAATTTTACCTGAAGGTGCGCCAAGTTCCGACCAGTCGGTGATTTCCCCACGATAAATTCTGGTAAACTGTTGATTGGTTAAATCGCCTTTAAAGGGATTATCCTTACCAACAACGATCGCAATTTTCTCCCTTCGTAAACGTTGCTGTTCTAAACCCTGTTGTTCTTCTTCGGGGGTTAAACCACGTCCAATCGCTGCAATATCTATTTTACCTTCTTGTAAAGCTTTGAGGGCATCATCAGTTCCATTACTAGCAAGTTCAACGTTGGTACCGGCATACTCTTTCTCAAAACGCTGTTTTAATGCTTGATTCGCTCTGATCATGCTAGTAGAACCATCTACCCGAATTGTGGTTCCTTGAGGTACCGCAGTTGGTAGCCCAAAAGATGGAGTTTCGGTTGTTGATTGTGCCACTACATAGTCCGATTTGAGAAAATTAATCATTACTGGTGTTGATGTCAACGCTAGTAATAAAGCCAAACGAACTATTGGATTTTTGTTTTTTTGTTTATGCCACATATGCCCAATTTGTATAGTAGAGAAAACAACTTACCAGCCAGCAGTCAAAAGCATGAGATTTATTCGCAGATTTTTCCGATTTCTGTGCAGAAAACGCCCCCGCTACACGTCCTGTGTTATGTTGTTCTTAAGCACTTAATTTAGAGATATTTATTTTAATAGAGATTGATTGAATCAACTCTACCGTGCCAAGGGATAATTATGAACTCGTGCTTATCTTTTCTTAAAGTATCTACAATTACCTCTATTGCATAAATATTATTTTAATTATTTTCAAATATTTCAAATATTTCAAATATTTCAAAGATTTCAAATATCTTTGAATTTTGCATACAGAAGTATTTAAGTACTCAATTTCAAGACGATTTCTGAATAATAAAACCTCAATTAAGATTATATATTTTCAAGTTTGGCAATTGTTACCATAATCAAGCTTTATACTGTAATTATGAAAGCATTTACTTAAAGTTAACTTACCTCAAACAAACAAATAATACTAGTTGTTTGAACTACAGCGACGATTAATCGGGTAATTGGTAATGGGTTTAAATTTTATTTTGTTCCTATTCCCCCCAACCCTCTTCCCTCTTCCCTCTTCCCTCTCATTAACTTTTAACTTTAAGCTTGACAATAAAACTTGCACCCTTTCCAGGTTCACTGTTGGCTGTAATAGTTCCTTGATGTCGCTCAACGATTTTACGACAGATAGCTAAACCGATACCCGTACCTTGATATTCTGTGCGACCATGAAGTCGTTGAAAGACGTTAAATATCCTGTCTAAGTATTTTTCGTCAAAACCAATACCGTTGTCTTCTACGAAGATTTCACAGTAATCAGAGCTAAATTGTTGATTTGTAAAGATTCTACTATAAATTTTTATCAATGGTGGTTCTGTTTCTCTGTGGAATTTCAGAGCATTGCCGATTAGATTTTGTAGTAATTGACGCATCTGGAGCGGATCGGCTTCAATGGTTGGTAGTTCCCCGATTTCTATCCTGGCTTTGGTTTGGGCGATAACTATTTCTAAGTCGGATAATACTTCATGAGTTACCTGTGCCAGATTTACCTGTACAAAAGATTGTCCTTTAGTGGTTACTCGCGAAAGAGTGAGTAAATCTTCAATCAAAGCCTGCATTCTTTGGGCTGCATTCTCCATTCGTTGCAGATAGTCGTATCCTTTATCTGTTAAGGCATTTT
>JBHJOU010000004.1:0-3565 GCA_050329355.1 Rivularia sp. (in: cyanobacteria) | reverse complement strand
TCCCAAGCACTTTTAAAAGCTCCATAAGCTTTAAGATTGGGACTATGTGTGGTGTGGATTGTAAGGAGTATGATGACGGCACAGACCTCACTTCTCTCCGGTAAGATTACGCGGACTTTCTTTAAAAAACGCGGTCACCAGAAAAGTAAGCCAAAATTTAGACCCCTAGGTTTTTCTTTTGAAACTTTAAACGGAGAGAAAGCTAAGCGACTGTTCGATATAACATTTTCCCTGTTAGTACTAATTCTGTTTTCTCCTGTTTACTTAATTCTGGCTTTGGTGATTGCTTTAAGCTCCCATGGTCCAATTTTTTATATTCAGGAAAGAGTCGGGAAAAATTATAAGCGGTTTAATTGTATTAAATTTCGCACAATGGTGAGTAACGCCGATGAAATTTTGATCCAAATGATGGAAACATCACCCCAGTTCAAGCAGGAATTTCAGAACAGTTTTAAACTCAAACAAGACCCTAGAATTACGACAATCGGGAAGTTTTTGCGAATTACCAGTTTAGATGAATTTCCTCAGTTTTGGAATGTTTTAAAAGGGGATATGAGTGTTGTCGGACCTCGACCTTTAGTAGCAGAAGAATTGCCAAAATATGGATGTCATATCAATCAAGTTTTGACTATCAGACCGGGAATTACTGGTTTATGGCAAGTCTCTGGACGCAATGACATTCCTTATCCTAGAAGAGTTCAAATAGATTTGTACTATGTCAAATTTAAAAGTTTTTGGCTAGATTTATGGATTATTTTGAAAACGGTTGCTGTTGTGGTTATACCAAAAGATAACGGGGCTTATTAAAAAAAGGCTTGATTTTTATTCTAGGGGCAGCAAAGTTGCCCCGTTAAATTTATGTGCCATTTTTTTGTTTAAGAATAATTAATGTTCAAGCTTCTTATTTAAACAAGTTATTTATCTCGGTTTAACTGTTGTTATATTAATCTGAAAAAGTCAGTTTGAATGTTTGAAAAACTATCTTTTATTCAAAAAAACACTATGTATTACTTTTAGGTTTGGTTTTAATTAATAAATTTTAGATTCTCTTGATTAACAAAACGTTTTTGATACTATAGCAATCCTAAATTATTCGTGAGAAAGAACGGTGTTCAAATCCCCGACTTCTTGAAGAAGTCGGGGATTTAAATTCGTAATGTAATTTTGGTCACGATGTTAGTTCAGAATATTTCTAAAAAACTAATACAATCTTTATAAAATTAGCAAAAATATAAAGTTTTTGTAAACATTAAAAAAATATACTGGATAGATAATTAATCTCTCGTTACCCTTTGAAAGGTTTACTAAAAAAACATACCAAACAGTATATTTACTTAAAACACCGCGATATTACTTAAAGAGAAATCGCAGGTTTCCCCGGAGGGCAAGTAAGTGTATTCCTGTTAACTTATACCAGGCTACCTGTATTAATTTGATTACAATATATAAGCAACAAAGGAACAAACGAGAATGACCCAAGCAAAGCGAGCGTTGATTACTGGTATTACCGGGCAAGATGGTTCTTATCTAAGTGAGTATTTATTAGAGCAAGGTTACGAAGTACACGGTATTATTCGCCGTACTTCTACCTTTAACACAGATCGTATCGATCATATTTATGAAGATCCTCATAAAGAAGGAGTGCGGTTATTTCTTCATTACGGTGATTTGACAGACGGTACCACGCTACGCCGCATTCTCGAAGAAGTCCAGCCTGTAGAAATCTACAACTTAGGCGCTCAATCCCATGTACGGGTAAGCTTTGATTCACCTGAATATACAGTAGATGCTGTAGGAATGGGAACCCTGCGTTTACTAGAAGCAATCCGCGATTATCAACATCGGACTGGTATTGAAGTACGCTTCTACCAAGCTGGTTCTTCAGAAATGTTCGGTTTGGTACAAGCAGTACCGCAAACAGAAACAACCCCATTTTACCCACGTAGCCCTTATGCTTGTGCAAAGGTTTACAGCCACTGGCAAACTGTTAATTACCGCGAATCTTACAATATGTTCGCGTGCAATGGTATTTTGTTTAACCACGAGTCGCCCCGACGTGGTGAAACCTTTGTAACCCGTAAAATTACTAGAGCAGTTGCTCGGATTGTTGCTGGTAAGCAGAAGAAAATTTACATGGGTAATTTAGACTCCAAGAGAGATTGGGGTTATGCAAAAGATTACGTCCGGGCAATGTGGCTGATGTTACAACAAGAGCAACCCGAAGATTATGTAATTGCCACAAACGAAACCCATTCTGTACGGGAGTTTCTAGAATTAGCATTTAGTTATGTAAATCTTGATTGGCAAGAATACGTAGAGTTTGACGAGCGTTATTTACGTCCTGCGGAAGTAGACTTGTTGATTGGAGATGCTTCTAAAGCTAGAACAAAGTTGGGTTGGACTCCATCAGTCACTTTTGAACAACTTGTAGCTTTGATGGTAGAAGCAGATTTACAAGCTTTGGGTTTAACTTCTCCTGGTGAGAAAATAGGCGACGCAATTAAAGATAATGCGATGATTCGTCAAGAATTGGGCGCACTACATATGTAGAATTTGGGATTTTAGATTTTAAATTTTAGATTAGTGTTGACTTTGAGTGTTTTTCACGTATATTTCTTGGAAGTCTGGGTGCATATTCATATAGAAACGGTATGATACAGCCGCTTTGATTCTAAAGAGCTAACGGTTAGAGAAATATGAGAATCTTCAATGCAAAATCTAATCCAAAATCTAAAATCTAAAATCTAAAATCAATTTGACGGCACGAGTGCTTTCAATATTATTAACTAGGACGAAAAGAAAATATGAATTCCTTAGAGTTAAACAATAAAAGAATTTTAGTTACTGGTGGTGCTGGTTTTTTAGGTCGTCAAGTAGTTGACCAATTGATTAAAGCAGGGGCAGACAGCGATAAAATTACAGTACCGCGATCGCGAGATTATGATTTGTGCGTAATGGAAAACTGCAAGCGTGCGGTTGACCAACAAGATATTGTAATTCATTTAGCGGCTCATGTTGGTGGTATCGGTTTGAACCGAGAAAAACCTGCGGAGTTGTTCTACGACAATTTGATGATGGGAACTCAGTTAATTCATGCTGCTTATGAAGCTGGGGTGGAAAAATTTACCTGTGTCGGCACTATCTGCGCTTATCCTAAATTTACTCCGGTACCATTTAAGGAAGATGATATTTGGGATGGCTATCCAGAGGAAACCAATGCTCCTTATGGTATTGCTAAAAAAGCTTTGTTGGTGCAGTTACAAGCTTACCGTCAACAGTACGGTTTTAACGGTATTTATTTGCTACCAGTAAACTTATACGGTCCGGAAGACAACTTTGACCCTAGAAGTTCTCACGTTATCCCGGCATTAATTCGTAAAGTTCAGGAAGCCCAAGATAGAGGAGATAAAGAGATTCCGGTTTGGGGTGATGGCAGCCCTACCCGTGAGTTTCTCTATTCTGAAGATGCTGCACGGGGTATTGTGATGGGTACTCAATCATACAATGACGCTGAACCCGTGAATTTGGGAACTGGTTACGAAATCTCGATCCGCGATTTGATTAC
>JBHJOU010000543.1:0-2371 GCA_050329355.1 Rivularia sp. (in: cyanobacteria) | reverse complement strand
TTTTTTCTATCCCCAGCACTAACCCCTTTAATACGTGCCACAAAAAATAAAAAACCTTCCACTGACATTTCTGGATACAACGGTGGAGTTTCCGGTAAATAACCGATTTTTTGCCGTACAGCTAAAGAATTTTCATGGACATCAAACCCAGCAATTCTCGCCGTACCGCTCGTCGCCGGGAGATAACCCGTTAAAATCCTCATGGTAGTAGTTTTACCAGCACCATTTGGTCCGAGAAACCCCAATATCTCTCCTTCCTCAACATTGAAAGTTACATCCTCTATCGCTGAGGTAGAACCGTATACTTTATTCAAATGTTCAACTTCAATCATTTCAATACCATGGATAAGGTTAAAGCTCAAAGGTTAAAGGTTAAAGGTTAAAGGTTAAAGGTTAAAGGTTAAAGGTTAAAGGTCAAAGGTCAATTGTCAACTAACTCCTAACTCCTAACTCCTAACTCCTAACTATTTCTAATGGTTAATTCGATCTTAAATACTACAGTTTATGTCAACCCAGTCACTGGTAACGATAAGAATAATGGTTCGAGGTTGTCTCCTTTTAAAAGTCTTACTTATACGTTAAATACCATTCGTCCTCCCGCAATCGTTCAGTTAGCTCCTGGAACTTATGATGCTACCAATGGTGAAGTTTTTCCACTAATTATTCCTAATGGGGTTTGGATAGTCGGTAATGAAGCAACTAAAGGTCACGGTATCCTAATTGAGGGAAGTGGTGACTATCAAACCAAAAGTTTTGGTTTACAACAGATCACCTTGGTTCTCGCTGATGAAAGTCAATTAATGGGTATTACTATCACCAATCCCGTTAATAAAGGTACGGGTATTTGGATTGATTCGACTTCGCCTACTGTTGCAAATAATACTTTGATAAAATGCCGTCGCGAAGGAATATTTATTAGCGGTAATGCCAAACCCGCAATTATAGATAATATCTTTGCCCAAAATGGTTCCGCTGGATTAGTAATGGCACGTAATTCCAAAGGTGAGATATTGCGGAATGCCATCCAAAATAATCCTATTGGTATGGCTATCAGCGATTTTGCCGCACCTCTGGTAGCTAATAATAAATTGTCAGAAAATTACACTGGTATAGCTTTGTCGCGGGAAGCCCGCCCAGTACTTAGATATAATTCAATTACTAATAATTCCTCTGGTGGCTTGCTGCTTAACGGTGATTCTACACCTGATTTAGGTAGTTCTCAAGACCCAGGTGGTAATATTTTTGGCGACAATAAGGAATATGACATCCAAAATGCGACATCAATTAAGTTAATCTCGGCGGGTAATTCCTTAAATCCAACTTTGGTCAAAGGATTAGTGGAATTTGTTGCCATGACCTCCGATAATAATCCTGTACAACTATCTGTAAACAGTAGTTTTCCCGATTTAAATGGGCATTGGGCAGCACTTTTTATCGAAGCCCTCTACGAAAAAGGATTAATTAGCGGATTTCCCGACGGTACTTTTGCTCCAGATGCGCCGATTACTCGCGCTCAGTATGCTGCGGTGATTTCTAAGACTTTTCAAATACCTTCAACCAATAAAGTACGTAAATTTACAGATATTCAACCAAACTTTTGGGCTACTTCAGCTATTTATCAAGGTGCTGGAATGGGTTTTATTACCGGCTTTCCCGACGGTTCCTTTCGTCCGGGACAAAATTTAACTAGGGTTCAGGCAATAGTCTCAATTGTCAGCGGCTTGAAGCTCCAAGGAGGCAATCCCAACATTTTGACAATGTATCGCGATCGCGCTCAAATTCCCAGCTACGCCACCAATGCAATGGCGATCGCCACTCAGAAACTATTGGTAGTAAATTACCCCCAAACCGACCAATTGGAGCCTTTACGGGATATCAACCGTGCTGAAGTCGCAGCGTTAATTTATCAAGCTTTAGTAGCTCTGGGCAAACATCATGCGATCGTTTCTCCCTACATCGTTAAACCCGATGTGGATATGACTTCTTTTACCGACTTAGAAGGACATTGGGCAGAGCCATTTATCCGCAGTTTAGTTAGTCTCAAATTAACTAGTGGTTTTGCGGATGGTACTTACCAACCTGATACACCCATGAACCGCGCTGAATACGCGGCTTTAATCGTCAAAGCTTTTAATCCTACAGCAAAACGTTCTTTAAGTGATTTTGTTGACATTACAGCCAATTTTTGGGCGTATAAAGCGATTAAATCCGCAGCAGAAGGCGGTTTTGTGGGAGGATTTAGTGATGGTACCTTTCGTCCCCAAGAAAACGTCCAGCGCTTACAGGTGATGGTTTCCTTGGTCAACGGACTCGCATTACCAACTGCTCATCAATCTACTTTACAAAAGTTTACAGATAGTCAAACCCTTCC
>JBHJOU010000587.1:0-12454 GCA_050329355.1 Rivularia sp. (in: cyanobacteria) | reverse complement strand
GATTCGCTCAATAAAGTCGGCTTGTTGAGCTTTTAGTAAGTTAATAGAGTTTTCATCCATACTTTAATGCACAACCTTGAATAATTAATTTAATTTAAACGAAGACAATTGTTTCTCGTTAATCAAGTAAAGTCGATTAATATCCATAAAAAACCATAAATCAAAATAATTTTATTTTTTTTTAATACAGATAATCTGGTTAAATCAGTAGTTTAAATGTTAGCAATAATTCCTGAATGGTACAAGCCCCAAGATTGATTTGTGGGGTTAATCCAAAATCGATTTTGAAAAGTTTGCGAGGAAAGGGGGAATCTTCCTATCTAACTTTTAGCAAAATTTAAAACTTATACTCAGCGGAGCGAATTGCTAGATACAGCTACTAAAAATAAATTTTGAATCAAATTGATCAATATTACTTGTTTGTAGTGGAAGTAAATTATAGCGAAATTATAGGGATTGTGTAGTTTTTAGTTGATTTCTAACTTTTCTCGGCATCCTCTGTAGTCACGATTGTTTCTAAAAAAGCGATTCTCTCTTCTAATTGCTTAACTTGGGAATTATTATTTCCTCCAAACCATACCGCAAAAGTGGCAACTGCTGCCCCTATAATCGTCGCTAGAGGTAAAATTGCACCAGTTTTTGTCACTATTACAAGCGGAATGCAAATTGCCAGCATTCCTCCACTAACTCCCCAAATTACAGATGTCGCAGCAACTCTTCCAGTTTTTTGCATTTTTCCTGAGTCTTCTTGTAATTTATCCATAAGTTTTCTCAGAAGTTTTGAGCAAAGTATAGCAATGGGATATTGGTTAGGACATGATATTTTGCTTTTAAAGGAAGAGGGAATAGGCAAGATTGTAGGGTGTGTGACACTTTAAAGAATTTTGAAGGTAATAATCAGCTTCTTCTGTGTCACGCACCATTCGAGTCTTGTGACACTTGCGGCTATTCCTGAACAATTGTGGCTACCGCTATAACAACAAAAATATAGAGACATGAAGTCTCATGTCTCTACAAAATGTCTTACATTCTATTTTAGCTAGCTGCTCTATAGCAAATTTCAGTTGAGTTCAATACACTAAAACCTCACCCCCTTCCCCTCTCCTTACTAAGGAGAGGGGTACCCGGAGGGCGGGGTGAGGTAAAATTTGTATTGCACCCAAGTGAAAACCGCTCTATTTTTACCAGAGTTCATTATCAAAGCTATTTGTCTTCAACATACATTTTTGGTTCAACTGCGAAGTTATCCAGTTTACCCGATTCATCAATAGTGTAACCGTCGGTAGTGTTTAATGTACCTTCTTCTTGCTTCTCTAAGGCTTTAACTTGCTGTTTACTCTCTTGTGTGGGGGTATTAGCTGGGATTTTTGCATCAGCGGGATTCACTGCGGTTGTTTGTGCCATTTGCACTGCACTATGATTATTTCCTGGCGCACCTTTTCCAGGTTCTGCTAAATTTGGATTTTCTGGTAAAGTTTGTTTTTCTTCGTTATTCATCTATTTTACCTCTGCTTTGCTTTGAAAATGATGTTAATCACCTTTGATCTAATATTGATTTTTGGTGACTACTTATGATTCACATACTTACTTAACTTCGTTATTTACGAATTTACCGCGATTAATACTTAGATTTACTCTTTCGCTAGTTATATTTTTTGATCTTTAAGGAATAGATTCTCAATCTGGTTGATTAAAGCTCAATTATCCTCAAAATATAAGTCGGGGCTATAAAAACAAAGCCTACACAGGTAGGCTAAATAATTATTTTGACTCTCACAAATTTTATTTCTCCTCAATCAAATCAACTTCCCTTTTCAGTTTGATAGATTTGTTGTTCTCGATTAATAAAAATCTCAGCTAATGCCTGATAAGCTTGAGTCCAAGCTTTCATAACTTCTTCGCTTGCTGCATCTCCCAATACATCTTGAATTGCTTGTAATAAACATTCCCCGACAATGGGATACTGTTCTGGTAAAACATGAGTTGCAACGTGACGATGAGCAATTTTATCTACCATTGCTTTTAATGCTTCTAAATCGTCGATATGAGTAGCATAACTATAAACTGCGGTAGCAAGTTTAGCTGGTTGAGTACCATTTGCTTGTGCGGACAGATCAAATTGTGCTTTCACTTCTGGATGCTTATCAAACATAATTTCGTACATCCGAGTAGTAATTTTTTGCCCATGTTGTTTAATTACCGGAGCGGTAGATTTGACAATATCAATAGTTTGTTGACTAATTTTTTTCTTTGCAAGATGTTCGGATAAAGTCAGTACAAATGCGAGATTTTCTTTTGCTTGTAAAGCGTGGGGTGCATTTGCTGACATAAACACAAATACCCCTGGTGTTAAAGCAATATCTTTACCTTCTAAATTCAGGTTTCCTCTTCCTTCTACGACTGTGATTACAGCATTACGAGTGGAGGTATGTTCGTCAATTTCTGTACCTGCTGCCAAACAAAATAAGCTGTATTGAATATTATTATCTTTGAATAAAACTTTACTGAGAATGCCACTTGTAGGATATTCAATGAAATCCCGCAAAGTAGTATTAAAAGAATTGTTGGTTTTTGCAATATTCATCATTTGATCAACTCCTAATTATTAAATTAAATCACCAATAACCAATTACTAGAAAATCTTTGCCCAAAAAACTATGTAACCGATATAATGACGCTGCTGTTGAAAATTACGGCGCATTTGTAAGACTCTTTGACGCAAATTAGAATTAGTTAAAACATTCCAGATAATTTTGATTGTTCCGAATAAACCTTCATCCCGCAGCATCTGATCAAAGTTAAGCAATCCCATTGCTCCTATTTGCTGCTGTTGTATGCTTAAACCAGCTTTTTCACAGATTTTTTCCCACTCTTCTATTGTGAGAGGATTCGCATTCACCCGAATAGTTTGAGATAGGCTTTGACGCACTTCTGATTCATGACTACGAACCAACATTTCATGGGAAAGAAACTTACCTTCTGGTTTTAAACAGTCTTTAATTGCTGATAATATCTTGACTTTTCCTGTATTTGATTGCATCGTTAATATGGCTTCAGCTAAGACATAATCGAACTTTGTTGTAATTTTTTCTAACTGAAAAATGTCTCCTTCAATAATAGTTACTCTATCTGATAAGCCGGCAGATTTGATGTTTTCTCTGGCTTTCGCTACGCTATCTGGATTGTTCTCAATTCCCACAACTCGGACGTTAAATTTTTTGGCTATTTCAATTGCACTTTCACCAAAGCTAGCTGCTAATTCTAATACTGTTTCTTCTGGTTGAAAATCAGCCCAATTAAATAATTGTTCTGTAGCTGCTTTTCCTCCTGGACGTAATATCCTTTTTCCTGCTGCTGCTAAAACTTGATGACCTGGTGCAGTGGCATAATTAAAGGTAGCTTTCATCAGCCGTATCCAAACTCGATACTTTTACTTTGACATCAAGTTTTAGTCCCGTCTCTGAGGTAGCTCATATTTAAGTATAAAGTTTTGTTTAGTTAGGATAAAATAATCTAAATCTTGTCTATCATCTGAACTAATTTATACTTCAGATTTAAAAATTTTATGATAAATTTCAGGAAACAAATTGTGTTGGTTGTACACTCAAGTTAAACTACAAACAGAACTAGTAAATAATTTTTAATCAGCAAATTTG
Source organism: Rivularia sp. (in: cyanobacteria) (assembly GCA_050329355.1). Lineage (GTDB taxonomy): Bacteria > Cyanobacteriota > Cyanobacteriia > Cyanobacteriales > Nostocaceae > Rivularia. Next base: position 8,798 of record JBHJOU010000587.1, on the reverse strand, counting down.
ATGTCGGCAAAATTATCGAGACCTTATCAACCATTATTACTACGTATTCTTCACGGTTTAACTGGCTCATTCGCAATTTTAGCTATTATTACTGCTTATTGGACTTACGATACTTATGATGGACGTTGGGGAAAAATTCCACTACCAAAATGGACAGAAATTGAAGGTATTCATGGGACTTTTGGATTGTGGACATTATTGATTTTTCCTCTATTTATTGTCTATGCTTTTCATCGTGGTCAAAATCGATTAATTCAGTCAGATTCTTTGAATAAACTAACTCGATTTGGACAACCAATTTGGTGGTACACTCTGCACCGTTTAGTGAATACTTTGAGTATTTTATCATTAACTTTTGCGGTTTTTTCTGGCAAAATGATGGACGAAAAGTGGCTACCTCAAGGAGAACTTAATCATACCTGGTACTATGCCCATCTGATTTCTTGGCTTATCTTAGTCAGTTGCATTGCACTTCATTTATTAATGAGTATTAAGGTTGGAAGTCTACCTTTAATTTTATCAATGATTAATTGGCGATTTCGCAGTAAGGATAGTCCTGTTTTGTGGCGCAAAAACTTTGATAATTGGCGTGATGATTTTGATATAATTATGATTAAGCAATGGCTATCATCTCAAGATTTACTTAAAATTATCGAAATTTTCGTATTAATTACGATTGTCTTAGCTTGGATAATTTCCCTCGTCAAAGAAGCTGGTTAATTAATTTAGCTTTTTTAAGCTCTAACACTGATTTATATTGGATTTAATCTTTTTAAGCAATTGCTGAAATATTATTTTAAAATAATTAACAGAATATATTTTTCCAAGTAATGATTGTTAAAGGTTGCTCGTCAATTGCTCAATTAAAACAAATTTCTATCTTTCAAGATTTAGCAACAACACACCTAGAAAATCTTATTCCCTATAGTTATGTTCGGGAATATCAACAAGATGAAATAATCATGCACGAAGGTGATGATCTTCCTCAACAACTTCATGCTTTAATTGTAGGAAAACTAGAAATTAAAAAAACTGCTGTCAATGGAAAAGAAACAGTAGTACGTCTGATTCCAGCAGGAGAACTTTTTGCTGCACCAGCTATTTTTGGTAATGGAATTTCCCCTGCAACCGTAATCTGTCAATTAAAATCACAAGTATTAACCATTGAACGCGAAGTTTTATTAAAAGTAATCTCTGAATCGCCAGAAATTAGTTTAAAAATAATAGAAGTATTTAATCAAAGACTGCAACAACTTCACAATACAGTACACGGATTGATTTCCGAACGAGCAATAGTGCGTTTAGTCAGATTAATTCAATATTATCGCGATCGCGATGGCACTGATCCACAAATTCAAGGAGATTGCTTAAATGTTAAACTATCTTACTATCAAATTGCCCGCAGTATTGGTATTACCTATGAAGAATGCGTCCGTTTGTTCAAAAAACTCAAGGAAATAGTAATTTATCAAAGAGGTGGAACAATTATAGTTAAAGATTGGCACAATTTAGAATTAGTCAGTAAAGATACACAGTAATTATGGTTCTAAATATAGCGGTTTTCACTTGAGTGGAATACAAATTTTACCTCACCCCGCCCTCCGGGCACCCCTCTCCTTATCAAGGAGAGGGGAAGGGGGTGAGGTTTTAGTGTATTGAACTCAACTGAAATTTGCTATATTCCCTACTCCCTATTCCCTATTCCCTATTCCCTATTCCCTATTCCCTGTATGAACCAATATTTTGCAACAGTTGCTCGTGGATTGGAAGAACTTGCAACTCAAGAATTAGAACAACTGGGTGCTAGTTCGGTAGAACCTGGATTTTGCGGTGTGAGTTTTGAAGGCGATCGCACTTTGCTTTATCGAGTTAATCTCTGGGCAAGATTACCGTTCCGAATTTTAGTTAAGCTCTCGGAATTTCCTTGTAAGACCCCAGATGACCTTTACAAGGGTATTCAAACTATCAATTGGCAAAATTATCTTACACCAGACCAAACTCTAGCAGTCAACGCTACAGGCAAAAACGACGAACTTAACCACACCCATTTTACAGCCCTTCAGGTCAAAAACGCGATCGTTGACCAACAACAAGAAGATTTCGGTGAACGTTCTGATGTTGAGCTTTTCTCCCCAGATTTACGGATTAATGTTCATATTCGTGGTTACTTTTGTACTCTGAGTCTTGATAGCTCTGGTAGTAGTTTACACCGCCGGGGCTACCGTCCGGCAGTGGGAACAGCACCCCTAAAGGAATCTCTAGCGGCTGCTTTGATTCAACTTTCGGGTTGGCATCCAGAACAAATGTTTTATGATCCTTTGTGTGGTTCTGGTACTTTACCTATAGAAGCTTGTTTAAAAGCGCTGAATATTGCACCTGGTTTGTTTCGGGAATCTTTTGGATTTGAAACCTGGAGCGATTTTGACCTACCGTTATTAGAAAAATTGATTGCAGAAGCTCAAGCGAGTCAAATAGATACACTTCCGGCATCAATTTGGGGTAGCGATAATAATCCAGATGTCATTGAGCAAGCAAAAACAAATGCAGCAAATTGCGGTGTTGATAGTCATATTTGGCTTTCCCAGATGGAGCTTACTGATGTTGTTGCACCCGGAGATAGTGGGGTATTATTTTGCAATCCACCTTATGGAGAACGTTTGGGAGGAGATAGCGATTTAGGGGCATTTTACAAACTTTTAGGCAGCGTACTCAAACAACGTTTTAAGGGTTGGACTGCATTTGTATTGAGTGGTAACAAAGAATTGTCTCAATCAATTGGGCTGAAATCATCCGATCGAATTACAGTATATAATGGCACTTTGCCCTGTCAGTTGATGAAGTATGAATTGTATTAGGAATCATCTTTTTAACGCAGAGGCACGCAAAGGTAAACGCAAAGAAACGCGGAGTTTTGGGGAATTATTTGTTGAGTAAAGCCGCAAAAGGACAGCGACTCACTTGTGAATTTACGGTTGTTGAGTTTAATTTTGGTTGCAAAAGCTGCTTGATAAAACCCCAAAATTTTTGTTGTAAGGATGATGGTGTTTGTTTGACTCCGGCTGATTTTTTTCCACCAGATGTTAGCTGCTCTAAAAATTTTGTATTGTCAATTTTCATGCAGTCAAACGAGAGAAATCAGTGCGTCGTGCAGCAAACAGGAGACAAGCTTGGATATCTTCAGGTTCCAAATCGGGAAAGTCTTCCAAAATTTCAGCGGTATTAACATTTTCTGCTAACATTTCTAAAATATCGCTTACCCTAATTCTCATACCTCGAATGCAAGGGCGACCACCGCACTGACCAGGTATTTGGGTAATCCGTGTTAATAAGTTATTCATCTAATACCTCAAGCTAAGATTTTCTGATCATACAAAAGTGGTGCGGTGTTGCGGAATGCCTAACTTTTCACCCGTGGATATTGTTCCATCAATTTCCTGACTTGCTCAGCATGATAAGAACTTCTTGTCAATGGAGAAGAAACAACTTGTAAAAAACCGATTTCTTCACCATATTTTTTCCAGGCTGCAAATTGTTCGGGATGAATAAAATTATCTACTTTTAAATGTTTTTGAGAAGGTTGTAAATACTGCCCAATAGTTAAGATATCGCAATCGATACCGCGTAAATCTTGCATAACTTGGCGAATTTCTGCATCAGTTTCCCCAAGACCTACCATGATACCGGATTTGGTGTAAATCCAAGGTGCCATTTGACGCGAGAGTTTCAACAATTCCAACGTTCTTTGGTAATCACCTTGGGGACGAGTGCGACGATACAACCGGGGAACCGTTTCTGTATTGTGATTGAGAACTTCCGGTTGTGCTGTCAGGATAATTTGCAGCGCTTCCCAGTTACCGCACAAATCGGGAATCAGAACTTCAATAGTTGTTTTAGGGGAAATAGTCCGAACCGCTTCAATACAACGAACAAACTGTGAAGCACCACCATCGGGTAAATCATCGCGGTTTACAGAAGTGATTACCACATGATTAAGCTTCATTCGACGTACAGCTTCCGCGAGACGTGCGGGTTCGGTAGAATCTAAAGCTTGGGGTTTCTTCTCAAAATCAATATCGCAGTAAGGACAAGCACGAGTACAAGCCGGTCCCATAATTAAAAATGTAGCAGTACCAGCTTGGAAACACTCACCAATATTCGGACAAGATGCTTCCTCGCAAACAGTATTTAAGGATAAATCCCGTAAAGTTTCCTTGACATTGCCAACACGTTCCCATTGAGGAGCCTTAACCCTTAACCAGTCTGGTTTTACAGTCACAATCCGTCCTTACCACTTGTTGAGATACAAAATTTATGGTAGCGCAATTTTAAATTGGTAATGGGTAATTGGTAATTGGTAATTGGTAATTATTCCCCTTCTCTCCCCATTTAAATTCTGTGATATAATAACTAGGGTAATTATTGCCGGGATGTGGCGCAGCTTGGTAGCGCACTTCGTTCGGGACGAAGGGGCCGCTGGTTCGAATCCAGTCATCCCGATTTTTTTAAGGTTACAATTTTGTCGGGACTCCAGAAATTTCGCTCCCGGTTGATCAAATGCCGTTGACTTCCAAACGAAGGTGCTGTACGGTGCTGCGGAGGGGAGAAAGTTACTCAAAGTCAGTTACGTAATTTGGATTCAATCAACCCTAATCACAATTGATTAGCCGGTATGATTTATATTGTCTAAAAATAGTCAAGCTGACGTTGAAATAACATCGGGTAGTTGTTGTTTCACGAGTCTTAGCTTCGAGTAAAAGTAAGCAATTGAGGTGAGGGGGATTTGCAACAATCGCTGATAACAAAGTCTGGAAATTATCTTTTTAACCAGTGTTTAACTATAACCGAACTTCTATGAAAAATCAGTTGATATTTATCTTGAAAGTATTGCTTCTTTCTTGGGCTATTTCAGTTTTTATTAAATATATAGCCCCAAATTTGTCGATTCCGGAAACAGCAACAAACGCTTTGATTATTGTCTTATTACCTAATCTAATTGTAGCTGCTGTTTTATTATGGCAACTATTCAGAAAACCCAATATTACCTAAAATTACTTAGGCGAGAGTAGTAAATATTAGTTAGTATCGTGACATTATTTGTAAATAATAGTTGGACTTGAATCAGGAGTTAAAGCGTGAATTTGGGTCAATGGATTGGTTTAATAGCCTTAACAGTCTCCTTGTATATTCTCTGGCAAATTAAAGAAGCCCTTTTACTTATATTTGCCGCAGTTGTTTTAGCTACAACCTTAAATAGATTGGCTCGACGACTTCAACAGTTGGGGATAAGACGCGGTTTTGCCAAATTGCTGTCAATAGTAATATTTTTAGTGGGGGTAATTGGTTTTTTTTGGTTAATTGTGCCACCTTTTATAGTTCAGTTCCAAGAATTAAGCAATCAGATTCCTAAAGCTTTGGTACGTCTTAACGCTTGGCTTTTACAATTTAGAGAACGGCTTCCCGCTCAAGTAATTCCTGCTATTCCCGATATAAATAGTCTTTTAGAACAAGCCCAACCATTTATTAATCGTGGTTTGGAAAGTACTTTTCTTTTAGTTTCTGGTTCTTTAGAAGTAATTCTGAAAATTTTATTAGTATTCGTTTTAACAGGGATGTTTCTTGCAGACCCTTTATCTTATCGTAAATTATTTGTGAGATTTTTTCCTTCCTTTTATCGACGTAGAATAGAAGGAATTTTAGACCAATGTGAAGTGTCCTTAGAAGGTTGGATAACGGGTGCTTCTATCGCGATGTTCCTAGTAGGATTTTTGAGCTTACTAGGATTAATGGTATTACAGGTACGTTCGGCTTTGGCATTAGGAGTTTTGGCTGGATTTTTAAACTTGATTCCGAATTTAGGTCCCACTTTAAGCGTTTTCCCCGCAATGGCGATCGCACTTTTAGATTCTCCCTGGAAACCACTTGCTGTTTTGGTTTTATACTTTTTTATCCAGCAAGTTGAAAGTAATTTTATTACGCCTATGGTGATGGCGCAACAACTTTCTTTACTACCAGCAGTAACATTAATATCTCAGCTATTCTTCGTGACATTCTTCGGATTTTTAGGATTATTTTTAGCTTTACCTTTAACTGTAGTAGCCAAAATTTGGATGCAAGAAATAGTAATTAAAGATATTTTAGATCAATGGAATCTCAAATCAAAAACCCAGGCTGACTGCGTTATTCTTGCCGATAATGTAGAGATAAATACATCAGAAGAATCAGTAAATATTGACACCGAACAGTTAATTGTGGATGAAAAAGGTTGACAGTTAATTTTCTCCCCATCTCCCCATCTCCCCATCCCCTCATCCCCTCATCCCCTTGTCCCCTTGTCCCCTTGTCCCCCCATCTCCCCATCTCCCCATCTCCCCATCTCCCCATCCTCTCTTCCATTCCTCACTCTGACTTGGGTAAAGGTGAAGCCGAAGAATTTGGAGCGGGAGTAGTACTAGTTGCTTGTCTATTGATTTCGTCTTTGTATTGAGCAGGTGCTAAAGAAGCTGCTTGTTCAAATAAAGGTTGTGCTTCTTCGGTTTTACCTTGGTCTTTTAAAACCATCGCTTTTGCTAAGACGGGACGAAAATCTTTCGGGTCATTTTTAATTATTTTGTCATAAGTTGATAAAGCTTGAGCGTACTGTTTCTCCTTGGCATAAACATTGCCCAATAAAACTTCAACAGCGGCAGTATCAACGCTCAATGGTTGAATTTTATTTGCCTTTTGGGCTTTATCCAAACTTTCTTGAAGTAAACCGATCGCAGCTTCAGGGCGTTTTTGCTCTAACAAAAGCGCTACCATACCTTGTAAAGCACTTAAGTCTCCCGGTTTAGTTTCTAAAACTGTGCGGTAAGTTTGAGCGGCTCCTTCTTTATCACCTGTTTGCTGCTTTGCCTGGGCTAAGAGTACAGCGTACCTTGTTTCTTCTGGGTTAAGTTTTGATAACTTTTCTAAAGGTGTAATTACCCCTTTGATGTCTCCTTGTCCTAATCTAAGTAACTGTAGACGATTTTCTAATAAACCGATTAGTGCCGTTTGGTTTTCTGGTTCTCGCAATAAAACTTGTTCGTAACCCCGTACAGCATCTTCCAATTTTGACTTTTGATCTTGATTTGAATTTCCTGCGCTATTAGTGGCGTTACCCGACTGTTGAGAATCATTGAAAGCCGCTATGATAGGAACCATTGACCCTCCCACAAGGGCAATCACAGCTACTATCAGCACAATTTTCACGAACCACCGATTACGACCTTGAGACATTTTCTTCGTCCTTTATTTTGAATAAAATATTTGAATGAAATAATTGTTTCGAGAAATTGACATGATGAAAAATTCTTAAAACTTTACGGAATACCGTGTGTTGCTTGTGAACTTTATAACAAATACCCAACTAAGTTGCCGTATCTCAAATGACGACTTGAGTAGGAATAGTCTGAAATTGTAGCTATGGTATGCTTTTGTTCCTAGTGTAAAAGCGCTAAATTACACCTAGTGGTGTTTATTGCGAAACCTCGCAACACCAATATCTCATAGAGTTACTTACTTTCGGGTGTCTGAATCGGAAATATATCCGCCAACTACCGAAAAAAAAGCTCTTGAGAGCAGCCTTTGTAAAGTCCCATATGGGATGTGTCTCCGCCGCAAGGAGTTTTTATGAATTCCGACCTGATGCCGTCTTCTGAATCGTCCGAGTCCTCCGATTTATCTGCTTCTATGGAAGCGCAAAATAACAGCGTGGAGCCATCTTCTAACGCTGATAGTAAAGATAAAGCCCAAACTAACGAAATCGCAAGGCAACAACCGATTCCTCCGCCTTCTGAACCAATGCAGTACCGAGCAATCGGCTTGGTTCGCGGTCGTTATGTTCCTACCAGCGAACAATTTACTCAAGGTGCGTTGGTCACTCCAGATAATATAGAACTCGATTCCGTCCTCTTAGGGCGGATTATGAGTTTGGTCAAAAATCATCTGGATTTAGAAAAAGACCATTTATGGGTAGTTTATCCACGCACTCGACAAGAAAATGACAATCTTCATCTGCAAATTGTCGGAGTTTGGGAGCCAGAAAAGCTGGCTGTAAACCGCCAAACCAATGAAGAGTCACCAGAATCAACTCAAACTGACACCGCTATAGGGCGATCGCCAACTTCAAGCAAGTCAGAGGATGACTCGTCATCCCCAACATCTGAAGAGCTAGCAGGTGAATTTACACCTTCATCGGAAATTCCAGATGGTGGTTTTTCCGTTCGTGGTGAAGTTGTTTACCAATCTTTTGATGCTGGAAACTTGGTGGTTAAAATCAAACAAGCACCCCGCAAAACCGACGACAAACCCAAATATTTCAAGTTGAAACTCACGGGCAAGTTAGAAACCAAAGCTGTTGGCAAATTCTGGGATTTCCAAGTCCAGCGAGAAGCAGACCTCTTGATCATAGAAAAGGCTGAATTAATCGCCGATTTACCCAAAAAACGCCGACCTCCCTTTAATAAAGGAGGAGGAGGAGGAAGACCATCTTATCGAGGTGGCCCAGGAGGTGCTAAACCGTATACGAGACGAAGTAGCGGTGAAACTCCACGTCCGGTCAAGAAAGCAGGTCAATCAACAGATGCAGCGAAACCGGCGAACAATCGACCTACTCCCAAGCCAGTGAAGCGACAGAAGCCACCTGAAGGGTAGAGGACAAGGGGATGGGGGGATGGGGAGAAATAAATAAGAACTGTCAACTGTCAACTAACTCCTAACCCCTCACTCCTAACTCCTCACTCCTAACTATTCAAAACTCCTTCCATCTGTCTTGGGGC
>JBHJOU010000299.1:0-7961 GCA_050329355.1 Rivularia sp. (in: cyanobacteria) | reverse complement strand
GCGTAGACAAGCAGAAATAGCATTAAAACAGTCTTTAAAAGAATCGGCTAATATCAAGTTTGCTTTAGATCAAGCCGCTATTGTGGTTATAACTAATAATCGAGGAACAATAGAATATGCTAACGATAAATTTTGTGAAATATCTCAATATAGCCGGGAAGAATTAATTGGTAAAAGCCATCGGATTGTTAACTCCGGTTATCATCCTAAATCCTTCTTTACCCAAATGTGGGGAATCATCAGTAGTGGTAAAGTTTGGCGAGGAGAAATTAAAAACCATGCCAAAGATGGAACTGTTTATTGGGTTGACACAACGATTGTACCAATGTTAGACACACAAGGTAAACCCGAACATTACATTGCCATTCGTAATGATATAACTGCTCCTAAACAAGCTGAAACCGAAGTACATCAAAAAGCCCAAGATTTAGAAAATGCGCTTCGGGAACTGCAACGCACCCAAACACAGCTAGTGCAAAGCGAAAAAATGTCCGGTTTAGGTCAATTAGTTGCTGGTGTCGCCCATGAAATTAACAACCCCGTAAACTTTATTTATGGAAATCTTAACCATGCAAACAACTACACTCAAGATTTATTAGAAGTAATCCAACTTTATCGCCAAACTTATCCTCAACCCACATCAGAAATAGAGGAATTATCAGAAGAATTAGACTTAGAATTTTTAGTAGAAGATTTACCAAAGCTTTTGGCTTCAATGAAAGTAGGAGCGCAAAGAATTCGGGAAATAGTCGCTTCTTTGCGTTCATTTTCTCGGATGGATGAAGCCCAAATGAAAATAGTGGATATCCATGAAGGAATCGACAGCACTTTGATGATTTTAGAACATCGGATCAAAGCCAAACAAGACTGTCCGAGAATTGAAATTATTAAAAATTATGGTGATTTTCTACCTATAGAATGCTATCCTGGTCAACTCAATCAAGTATTTATGAACATCTTGGCGAACGCACTTGATGCATTAGAAGATGAAATAGGAAAAAATAATCCTACTATTTCTATAACCACAAAATTAGTCGAATCAAAACAAGTAATAATTTCTATATCTGATAACGGCAAAGGAATTCCTGACAATATTAAAACAAAACTGTTTGACCCATTTTTTACCACTAAACCTGTAGGGAAAGGTACCGGAATGGGATTATCAATTAGTTATCAAATAATTGTTGAAAAACACAATGGTTCTTTAGATTGTATTTCCACACTCGGAAAAGGAACTAAGTTTGTTATAACTATTCCGATAAAACAATCTAAATAATTATGTCGGATGAGGGAATAGGGAATAGGGGACAGGGGAGAATAGGGAATAGGTAATACTTCTGTAATTACTTAACTACTCCCTACTCCCTTATTACTGAATCTTTACGGAATGGCTACCACCCGTAACAAACGTTCCATAATACTTTGCGCTCTTCTTCCTCCTACGGGAATCAAACGATGACTCAAAACATGAGGAGCGATGAATTTCACGTCATCGGGAATTGCATAATCCCGTCCGCAAAGATACGCAAAGGCTTGAGTCGCACGATGTAACGCAACAGTACCCCTCGGACTGATACCGAGAGTAATTTCTTCATCACACCTAGTTGCTCGTACCAAATCAAGCATATATTGTTGCAACGAACTTTCCACCTTGATTCCAGCACAAATTCGCTGTAATTCTTCCACTTCTGCCAAGCTGATGCAAGGTTGTAATTCAGTAAATTTACTGACAGTATTGAGTCTTTGTAGTAATTGCAACTCTTCTTGTTCCGTCGGATAACCCAAACTCAACGACAACATAAATCTATCCATTTGCGCTTCCGGTAGGGGAAAAGTACCTTGATATTCAACCGGGTTTTGAGTAGCGATCACAAAAAACGGTGCAGGAACCTTACGAGAAACACCATCAACTGTTACTTGACCTTCTTCCATCACTTCTAGTAAAGCCGATTGAGTCCGGGGTGTAGCGCGGTTAATTTCGTCTGCTAACATCACGTTGGCAAAAATGCAACCTTCGAGAAAAGTAAATTCACCAGTTTTGGGGTTCCAGATGTTTGTACCCGTAATATCAGTCGGTAGTAAATCAGGTGTGCATTGTAGCCTTTGAAACTTACCATCAATAGAACGAGCCAAAGATTTAGCTAGTAGCGTTTTACCCACTCCGGGAACATCTTCAAGCAAAGCGTGTCCCCCACCCAACAAAGCAACCAACACCAAGCGGATAGCTTCAGATTTACCAACAATGGTACGAGCTAGATTTTGTGTCAGAGCGTCAATTTTATCTCTCATGCACCAAATAAGGTTAAATAAAGGTTAGAGGTCAAAGGTCAAAGGTCAAAGGTTAAAGGTTAGAGGTCAAAGGTCAAAATTCATAACTCCTAACTCTTAACTCTTAACTCCTAACTCTTAACTTTTCTCCCCATCTCCCCATCCTCATTTATTGTTCCCAGAGTTGGAGTAAACTAACATTCGGTAGTGAAAAATTTTCTGGCAATGGTGCAGTCAAGTTGAATTTGAGTTTTGAGTGCTTCTAAAGTGCCAAATTTTTGTTCTGGTCTGAGAAATTTTTCTAATTGGATTTGCAGTTTTTGATCGTATAAATCTCCTGACCAATCTAAAAGATGTACTTCTACCGTGATATTAGTACCATTGACGGTGGGGCGATCGCCAATGTTCATTACTCCCCAATGGTTTTTCAAAGTTATATCATTCGTGGCGATCGCACTGCTAACCCGGACAGCATAAACTCCTTTTCGGGGTAAAAACTTATCTTGTGGTAATTGCAAGTTGGCTGTGGGAAAACCGATAGTTCTACCAAGCTGCTGTCCTTTAACTACTGTACCGATAAGGGTATAAGCTCTTCCGAGCAGTCGGTTGGCTCTTTCAATGTCTCCAACTTCGAGAATTTGAAGAATCAGTGAAGTGCTGATGCGAGTTTCATCTTCTATGAGAGTTTGCAAAGGAATAATGGTAACGGGAATGCCATAGTTGGCAGCGAGTATCTGTAAATCTATTGCGGTACCGCTACGTTGGGAACCAAAGCAAAAATCTTGTCCGACGCTGATTCTAGAGGCTTGCAATTTTTCCACGATAATTTGCTCTACGAACTGTTCGGGAGTCAAAGCAGTTAATTCTTTGTTGAAGGGGATTAATACAAGTTGTTCTACCCCAAGCAGTTCTAACTGTTGGACTTTTTCATCCAAAGGAGTCAACAATCTTCTGGGTTTTCCCGTAAAAAACTCTTGAGGATGGGGAAAAAATGTCACAACTGTTGAATAAATGCGTTCTGCGTCTGCTGGTTTGTGCAAAATTGGCTGGATTACCTTTTGATGACCGCGATGAACGCCATCAAACTTACCAAGGGCAACAGCAGTAGGAGTTTTAATTAATTCGGTTGAACAAGTAACCCACACAGAACACCCATTTTGAGACAGATTTGGCACGTCGATTTTGGGACGAGAGGTTGATCAATAGCGGGAGTAGGAGTCATGAGTTATGAGTTATGAGTTAGGAGTTAGGAGTTAGGAGTTAGGAGTTAGGAGTGAGGAATTGGAATTTCAACCGTTACCCATTAACCATTACCCATTACCCATTAACCATTACCCATTACCCATTACCCATTACCTATTCCCAATGCGCCATAGTTTAACTAAGGCTCTCGAATACCAATTTAATCCAAATCTATGATTAATTTGAGAAAAAAGCTTTATGTCAAAGACCGACTAATAGGAAAAGTTTTTGATAAAGCGACATTCATCGGAACGTTTAGTACCATTCCTTCTTTTGCCATGACTGCACCGGGAAATTCATTGATGGCTTGTTGTCCAATACCGTCTAAAAACTGATCGTCATGAGCTGGATCGTGATGAAAAATTACTAAAGTTTTAACGTTAGCGGCTTTGGCAACCTTGACGGCTTCTTGCCATGTGGAATGTCCCCAGCCAATTTTAGGCGATTTCGGTGAATAATATTCGTCATCGGTATAAGTTGAATCATAAATCAAAATATCGGCATTATCGGCAAGCTTTAAAACATTTTCGTCCAACTTATCGGGATAATGTTCGGTATCTGTAACATAAGCAGCAGAACCGCCTTGCCAATTAACTCGATATCCTACCGATTCTCCTGGATGGTTTAACGGTGCAGTTTCGATCGCAATATCTTGGATATGAATTGTTTTTCCAGGTTTTACCTCATAAAAATCCAAGTTGGACTGCATAATCTGCAAAGGCACAGGAAAATTCGGGTGCAGCATCTGGTCGTTTAAACGTTGTTCTACGGTAGAACCATCAGGTGCTATTGCACCATAAATATGAAATTTATTACCTGCAACGAATCCCGGAGTAAAAAACGGAAATCCTTGTACGTGGTCCCAATGAGAGTGAGTGAAGAAAAGATAAGCTTCCAAGGGCATTTTAGGCAACAAAGATTGTCCTAAAACGTGAATTCCCGTACCCCCATCAAAAATAAAGCGTTTGTCGCCCACTTGCATCTCGACGCAAGGAGTATTACCTCCATAACGGACGGTTTGTGTTCCCGGACAGGGAATACTGCCGCGAACACCCCAAAATTTTACGGTAAATTGATTCTCCATCCTAGACATGGGTATTGTTTGTCAAGATTGAGCGGGCGAACAATACAAAAAATGTTACTCCGCTATAGTTCAACTAGTGCTGTTTTACCCCTTCTTGTCGAAGGGTAAATTATAAATGCAGCATAGGTTTTTCAAGAGTTGTTCGCACAGGGAAAGCGAGTCTCTTTTATACTTGGATTATAAGTAATTTAACTGTACGTCTAAAAATTATCTTTACAGACGTTTTTACTTTATAACCTATATTTTGCAGTAATGCATTTAACCTCCGAAAAAGCTGCAAATTTCTGAGATTAAATATGTTAATCAAACTTGAATTCCCTACACAGTAAATCATTGAGTCCATTGGGATAAGTAAGATTGTAATGTAAAGGAGTTATACTGATGTAGTTTTCACGGATAACATGGACATCAATCGGTATATTTTCGGATAAATTCAACGAAACGGGTGGTTCTACATCTTCAAGAACTTCTCCAGTTAACCAATAATAAGTTTTACCCCGTGGATCTACTCGTTTATCAAATACGTCTACGTAGCGTCGCACTCCCTGACGGGTGAATTTAACGCCTTGAATTTGCGAAGATTCCACTGCCGGAATATTAACATTGAGTAACATCGCTGAAGGTAAAGGTTTTTGAGCAAGTTGCTCTACAAGTATTTTGGCAAATTTCGCTGCACCCTCAAAATCCTTGGAAGAGTAACTAGTAAGGCTGAATGCAATGCTGGGAATTCCTTCAATCAAACCTTCCATCGCCGCCGAAACTGTACCAGAATACAGAATTTCTGTTCCCAAGTTAGCACCTTGGTTAATCCCCGAAAGAACCAATTCCGGAGGTGAATCTAATAAAGCCCACAGCGCTAATTTTACGCAGTCCGAGGGAGTACCATCACAAGCCCAAGCCTTGACAGCAGGATGAAACACTGATTCGACAACCTCAGCCCGAATCGGTTGATATAAAGTTAATCCATGTCCCGTTGCTGAACGTTCTCTATCCGGGCAAACTACACTCACATCATGACCAGCTTCTGCCATCGTATTTGCTAAAGCACGTATACCCTCATGGTTAACACCATCATCGTTAGAAATTAATAATTTCATTATTATTTACTATTTACTTTACGAAGTTTTAATTGTCATTAGTCAATTTAGCAGTTATGAGTTGACCTGGGACAGTGGACAGTTGTCTCAAACTTTTGACCTTTGACCTTAAACCTTAAACCTTTGACCTAAGAGAATGGGGGTTATGAATTTAAACTATCTAATGCCCAATATCCAATTCCCGTTTGATGGTTGTTTTTAACTCATCAATGGCATTATTACTATTGTGAGTTGGTTTGCTAGTCTTTGATGACTCACAACTCATAACTCATAACCCATAACTAACTACTAATGACTAGCGATTTACAATCTCAATTAGAAGCATTACGTATTCAAGCACAAAAGGCGATCGCCGATGCTGATTCTTTGGAAACATTGGAGAAACTCAGGGTTGATTATTTGGGGAAAAAAGGTCAATTGGGAGTTATACTGCGGGAGATGGGGAAATTAAGCGCCGAAGAAAGACCGCAAATTGGGGCGATCGCCAATGTGGTAAAGGAAGCTTTACAAAATAATTTAGATCAACAGCGCATCACTTTGGAAACGGCGAAAATCCAAGCCCAGATTGAAGCTGAAACTATTGATGTAACTATGCCGGGTGTTTTTCGTCCTCAAGGTAGGATTCATCCGCTAAATGGTGTAATTGACCGAGCGCTGGATATCTTTGTTGGTATGGGTTATACGGTAGCTGCGGGTCCGGAAATGGAAAGCGATTATTATAATTTTGAAGCGCTAAATACTCCCCCAGATCATCCAGCCCGTGATATGCAGGATACTTTTTATCTTCCTGATGGAAATATGTTACGCACTCATACTTCATCGGTACAAATTCGCTTTATGGAAGAAAGCGAACCCCCGATTCGGATTGTCGCACCGGGACGAGTTTACCGGAGAGATAATGTAGATGCAACTCACGCGGCTGTTTTTCATCAAATCGAACTTTTGGCAGTTGATGAAGGATTAACTTTTACCGATCTTAAAGGCACTGTCAAAGAGTTTTTAGAAGCGATGTTCGGTGAGGTAGAAGATATTCGTTTTCGTGCTAGTTATTTCCCATTCACCGAACCTTCAGCAGAAGTTGATTTACGTTGGAATGGACGCTGGTTAGAAGTGATGGGTTGCGGCATGGTAGATCCAAATGTTTTGAAAGCTGTAGGTTACGACCCAGAAGTATACACCGGATTCGCCGCCGGTTTCGGTGTGGAGCGTTTTGCAATGGTGTTACACCAACTTGATGATATTCGCCGCGTTTATACTAGCGATTTGCGGTTTTTACGGCAATTTTAAATTGGTAATTGGTAATTGGTAATTGGTAATTGCGAATTGGGGAGGTAGGGAGAAAATTAAATTCACGTTATTCTCGGCAGGGAGCGAGACGCTCCCACTACATTTCTGATTCTTACCCCATTACCCATTACCCATTACCCATTCCCAATTACCTATTTTTGACAATTATCACAATGTCCGCAACGTAGATTTTCTGCTTCTTTCTCAAATCCGAAAGCGGTTAATAAAAATTGCCAGCGACATTTTTTTGTGGTTAGATACTGCTGTATTTGATTTCCCGATGGCGATCGCTGTTTATTTTGATTTTTTCCGTCTTTGTTAATGCTGTAGTGAAATGGGTCTGTCCACTTTAATTGACCCATACTATGGAGTAAAGAAAGCGCGATCGCAGCATCGGGAAATTTTCGCGCTACTGTGTCTACTTCTCCAATCGGTGGTAATTTTTTAATTAATTGTTTTGCTGTAAGTTGTTGTTCGCGAAGCTTATCTTCAAAAAATCTCTGTCTTTGCTTGTCTTCGGGATTTAATAATCCGGTAGGTTCGCTAATTAATGTTAGCGCTTCTGCTGGTTTCCCATCTCTTCCAGCCCGTCCAATTTCCTGTACATATTCTGATAATAACAAGGGCGCTTGAAAGTGAATCACCCATCGAACATCGGGTTTATTAATTCCCATACCGAAAGCTGAGGTACAAACTACAAAGGGTATTTTTCCACTCAACCATTTAGCTTCAACTTCGCGTCTTTCTTCTGCACCCAATCCAGCATGATAACTAGCGGTGCCATAGCCGAGTTGTGCTAACCATTGAGCTAAATCTTGACTATCTCGTCGTGTGCGAACGTAAACTAATCCAGTTGTTTGTTGATTTTTTTGAATAAACTTTAATAATTGTTGCGTTCTTCCCTGTGGAGTCCAAATAATCCGGACGTTTGGGTTAAGATTATTTCTATAGGGATTCAATCTAAATACAGCAGGTTGCTGTAA
>JBHJOU010000918.1:0-2535 GCA_050329355.1 Rivularia sp. (in: cyanobacteria) | reverse complement strand
AGTGTTGCTTTATTACAAAATGGAAAAATAAAACAAATTTATCATAAACAATTATTACCAACTTATGATGTATTTGACGAACATCGCTATTTTGAACCTGGATTAAAACCTAATTATTTCGTTCTTGAACAAGTAAAAATTGGTGTGACTATTTGCGAAGATTTATGGAATGATGAAGATTTTTTTGGTAAGCGTAGTTATTCAATAAATCCAATTACTGAGCTATGTCAATTGGGTGTCAATTTAATTGTTAATTTATCTGCTTCTCCTTATACATCTGGTAAACAGCACTTTCGAGAAGCAATGTTAAAACATACAGCAATACGTTTTCAAAAACCAATTATTTATGTGAATCAAGTCGGTGGTAATGATGATTTAATTTTTGATGGTAGAAGTTTTGCTTTGAATAAAACTGGTGAATTAAATTGTCGTGCTTGTGGTTTTGATACTGATTTATTACAACTTGAATTTAATCAAGAAAAACAAGATTTAAATATTAACTCCAATATCAATTCTATTGCACCTAATTACCAATCTGAAGATGAAGAAATTTGGCACGCTTTGGTTTTAGGAGTACGAGATTACGTCCGCAAATGTCGTTTTTCTCAGGTAATTTTAGGCTTAAGCGGTGGTATTGATTCATCAATTGTTGCCGCGATCGCCACCGCAGCTTTAGGTAAAGAAAATGTCCTCGGTGTACTGATGCCTTCTCCCTACAGTTCCGCTTCTTCTATTAAAGACGCTGATGATTTAGCTACAAATCTTGGTATAAAAACAAGATTACTGCCCATAGGAGAGTTAATGAAATCCTATGACAACACCTTTGCGGAATTATTCGCTAATACCGAATTTGGATTGGCAGAAGAGAATATCCAATCTCGAATTCGTGGTAACTTATTAATGGCAATTTCTAATAAATTTGGTTATCTTTTACTATCAACTGGTAACAAATCGGAAATGGCTGTTGGTTACTGCACATTATATGGTGATATGAACGGAGGTTTAGCCGTGATTGCCGATGTTCCCAAAACTCGCGTTTATTCACTTTGTCATTGGCTAAATCGCAATCAAGAAATTATTCCCCAAAATGTATTAACCAAAGCACCAAGCGCCGAACTTAAACCCAATCAAGTTGACCAAGATTCATTACCAGCATACGAAATTTTAGATGATATTTTACAACGTTTAATTAATGATTATCAATCAGCAGCCCAAATAATTGCAGCCGGATACGATCAAGAGCTTGTCAACCGAATTATTCAAATGGTAGTCCGTGCGGAATTCAAACGGCGACAAGCACCCCCAGGAATCAAAATTACCGATCGCGCTTTCGGTACAGGTTGGAGAATGCCTATTGCTAGTAATTGGTTAGCAATTATTAATACTAATAATTAATATTAAAAAGTCGGGTTTTTTGCTTTAAATATTCGTAAAATAGCACAACTTCGATCTAAACCCGACTTATCACTTCACGAAAAAATAACGCTTTTAATGCTTATCTTTTACTAAACGGTTGATGGAATTTACCTTATATTCAACATATTCAAAATAAAGCAAGTGGAATCAGCGCTGAGAGTCTCAATTCACTACTTGCTTCACACTTTTGATGATAAACGACACGAGAAAACCTTTTATTTACGCACTCAATTAGAGACAAATAGCAATAAATTTACCCTTCTATCTCTCTTAACATTGCATCCATTCGAGCAACACCATCCCATTTTTCTTGGCTTCTGTATAAATTCAGCGCTTGCTTTAAAGCTCCTGCTGCTTCTTTTGATTGACCTTTCTTCATGAAAATTCTACCCCGCAACTCGTAAGCTTGGGGATTTTTTGGGTCTAATTTTATAATCTCTTCGTAAGCCCATTTCGCGCTATCATAGTCTCCTAAACGCAGCAAAATTAAAGCTAACCCGATATAGGCATTGACATTTTCACGGTCAGCCTGTATTGACTTACGGTAAGCTTCCTTAGCAGTATTATTATCGCCCATACTACCGCTAACGTAGGCTAAAGCATATTGATAATCGCCATTATTGGGATTAAGGGCTACAGCACGACGGTAAGCTGCTAATGCTGCGGAATAATTTCCTTGCTGAGCATACAAGTAACCGATACCAGAATAAATACTACCATTTTTGGGTTCTAAGCTGGAAGCTTCTTGATAAACTCTGATTGCGCCATTATAATCCCCAGAATTTACCATTCTACGTCCTTCATCCAGCAGTATTTTTACCTGCTGAGTGCTAGCCTGCGCCACTTTTACCTGAGCCTGAGCAGCAGTAGGTATTGCGGCTGCAACGCTTCCAATTAAGAAAACACTGATTAAAGAATATGTTCGATTGTACACAGTTGAATACCCGAAAATTTTCGCTACTTTACGACAACTTGAAATTATGCTTGTCCATTAAAACAAAAATATTCAATTTTGAAAACTCTACTAACGTACTTTTTTTTAAATTCATGATTACTTTATCATTACTGCTATACAAAAGCATTTTTCTCAGTAATTACTCGGTGATGAGATTTTTTACT
>JBHJOU010000591.1:0-20307 GCA_050329355.1 Rivularia sp. (in: cyanobacteria) | reverse complement strand
TAATTAATTCATAAAGCTAAAAACTAGTGAAACCTTTTTTCTTTTAATAAAGATTAAGTAAAGAAAAAATCATTTAAAAAAAATAGATATACAATCTAGTAATCGGTATATTGACTGTTTTATAGCAAATATTTTGATGAAAACTTCATTTATATGTACAAGTATTTAGTGAATAATTCAAACTCATATAAAAAGCCAGTAAATCGCGGCACTATTGAATCTTTAAGATTGCAATTCATCATTTGTATATACTGTTGCAACACGCTTACACCGCAGCAGTTAAACTTGATTGCCATTCTGTAGCTTTCATGTCCGAACACAGCATCTATTACCAATCAAGGCATATGTGTTCTGTTGAAGTATTTGGTAACAGTAATTGTGATATGTAATTAAAACCTGATGAAGCAAGAAAAAACTGTAAATCGTTATTAGCTTAACAGTAAATCTCTCAACTAAATTTATAGAATTTATTTCTATCCTACTTGATATGGAAATTTTGTTGAGTTTACTTTAATAACTGCAAATAATGTACCATGCTCCACCGTCACCAAACTAATTCATAAATGATGATATCGATATCTCGCTGCCTTAATGAATGATACGAGGAAACTAAACTTTACTTTCTGTATTAATACTAATCCTTGTTTACTTTTGGCAACTCTGATACGATTGTCGCTCTCATTATTTATTTTTTGATTACCTCGATGATGTCAATATACAGCAGATAACATCACAAAATGACCAATAAGAAATGGGCTGTAAAACGTATTACAGTAAATCTGGCAGCACAAGAAGCGGAAAAACTGGAAAAATATTGCCAGCAAACTGGTAGACCAGCGACAGATGTGATTCGAGAATTAATTCGAGGATTATCCGTCTTGGAAGAAAACAAAGATGTTGCGGGGTGAAGAAATAACTAAAACCAGAAAATTTCTTGATCCGGCAAATTTGCTCTAGAAAGATAACTAGTTAATTTTCCTTGCACCCGGACTAGTTTCTAAGTCGAGAGTAAAGTAATAGCAAATTCCGATACCAATTCAGTTACAATCTGTAAAGATACTGAATTATTAAAAACGGAATGCGAGTTGCAATCGTAGGTGCGGGACTAGCTGGTTTATCATGCGCTGTTGATTTAGCCGATGCCGGTTGTGAAATCCAGATTTTCGAGTCTCGCCCATTTGTTGGCGGGAAAGTAGGTAGTTGGATTGATAATGATGGTAATCACGTGGAAATGGGATTACACGTATTTTTTGGGTGCTACTATCAGTTATTTGATTTGATGAAAAAGGTGGGTGCATTTGAAAACTTACGTTCAAAAGAACATACCCATCAGTTTATAAATCGAGGAGGACGAACTGGTGCTTTAGATTTTCGCTTCCTGACTGGTGCGCCCTTCAATGGATTGAAAGCTTTCTTTACTACTTCTCAACTATCGTTACAGGATAAGATCCAAAATTCTTTAGCCCTGGGGACAAGTCCAGTTGTGCGAGGTCTAGTTGACTTTGATGGTGCGATGAAAACCATCCGCGACTTAGATAAAATTAGCTTCGCAGACTGGTTTCGTAGTCACGGTGGTAACAATGGAAGCATCGAACGGATGTGGAACCCCATCGCTTACGCTTTGGGTTTCATCGATTGTGAAAATATGTCCGCCCGTTGTATGTTGACAATATTCCAATTATTTGCAACCAGAACCGAAGCTTCAAAACTACGGATGCTTGAAGGTTCTCCCCAAGAATACCTACACAAGCCAATTTTGGATTACATACAAGCGAGGGGAACCAAAATTTATACTCGTCGTCAAGTCCGAGAAATTAAATTTAGCGAAGTTGAAGGTAAAACGCGGGTAGATGGATTAGTAGTTGCAAACGGTGATACGCAAGAAGACATAACTGCCGATGCTTATATTGCAGCTTGTGATTTACCTGGAATTACTCGTTTACTACCTTCAGAATGGCGTAAATGGTTGGAGTTTGACAATATTTACAAGTTGGATGCGGTACCTGTCGCAACCGTACAATTACGCTTTGATGGTTGGGTGACAGAAATGCAGGATGCCGAGAAACGCTCCTCATTGCAGCAAGCTGCGGGCATAGATAATTTACTGTATACCCCCGATGCTGATTTTTCTTGCTTTGCCGATTTGGCTTTAACCAGCCCTGCTGATTATTATCGCCAAGGTAGCGGTTCTTTAATGCAACTGGTACTGACTCCAGGAGACCCTTTTATCAAGAAAAGTAACGAAGAAATAGCTAAACACGTTTTAGCCCAGGTGCATGAGTTATTCCCTTCCTCGCGAGAATTAAACATGACCTGGTATAGTGTCGTTAAGCTTGCTCAGTCACTATATCGGGAAGCACCCGGAATGGATGTTTATCGTCCTTCGCAGAAAACACCTTTGGAAAATTTCTTCCTCGCGGGTAGTTACACTCAGCAAGATTATATCGATAGTATGGAAGGTGCGACAATTTCAGGAAGGCGTGCGGCGAAGGTCGTTTTGGAAAATGTCAAAAAATAGCGCCTTTAAGAGTGTAAAGCAAAAAAGTAGGACAAATACAAAGAATGAAAAACTGGTTGGAGCATACCGTACAAGTAGAGGTAGACGCTCCTATACACGTAGTATGGGGTATGTGGTCGGATTTAGAGCAGATGCCTCGCTGGATGAAATGGATTGATTCGGTCAAAGTTCTTGAAGACAATCCAGAATTATCCCTGTGGAAATTAGATGCTGGTGGATTTCAATTTACTTGGCGATCGCGTATCCTCAAATTGGTTCCTAATCAAATAATTCAATGGGAATCGGTTGATGGTTTACCCAATCAAGGAGCCGTGAGGTTTTACGACCGTCAAAATACCAGCATTGTCAAACTGACCGTTGGTTATGGAATACCCGGTATCATTGGCAAAATTATGGATAACTTGTTTTTAGGACGAGTCGTAGAATCAACCCTACAAGACAATTTAGAAAGGTTTAAGGAATACGCTCACAACTATGTTAATTCTCAAGAATATTTGAGCAATAGATTGTAATTTTAAGCTAATTTTTAGTTACTAAAAGGCGATTACCAAGTGGGGTCGCTGAATATATTAATGGTCAATTTTTCTCGTCCTGCTGGTACCGAACTGATGCAAGCACGGATGATATTTCCATCTTTTACCTCTACTGTGCAAGCGTGACAAGACCCCATTAAACAACCAGTAGGAATAAATACCCCCGCTCTATCCGCTACGTCGAGTAAAGATTCTCCGACTTCGGCATCAACTGTAACATTGTCTGGTAAAAAGTGAACTTGAATGCTCATGTTTTAATTAGTTGATGGTTGATGGTTGATGGTTGTTGGTTGATGGTTGTTGGTTGTTGGTTGATGGTTGTTGGTTGTTGGTTTTTCTAATAACCACTGTCCACTATCAACTATCCACTAACCACTAACCACTAACCACTATCAACTATCCACTAACCACTCTCTACGATAATAAAACACTTAAGTCTAAATAGCGTTCTACATTTACAGCCAGAGAATCTAAAAGTTTTTCTCTTTGTTCGCGGTAGTTGGGAACACCAGTAGGTAAAGATTTTAAACCCCGTTGCTGACGTAAGCGATTTAACCAAGCACGTCTCCAAGGACCGTTATCAAACATACCGTGAAGATAAGTACCCCAAACGGATTGACATTTATCAACTAAGCCTAAATTAACATCGTCAAATAAAGCCTCAAAACCTTGAGGATTAGGACTTTGTGTTTCAATCCGGGAACGTCCTTGATGAATTTCAAAGCCATGAACAGGTAAACCAGCTTGAGGAAAATTAGAGGTAACTTGACGCTGACGGGCAATTTTTTGTCCGGTAATTACGCTTTTAATTGGTAATAATCCCAAACCTCCAAATCTACCAGCTTGTCCTTCTATACCTTCGGGATCGGCGATCATTTGACCTAAAATTTGGAAACCACCGCAAATTCCTAATACCGTACCACCCGCTGCTGCATAATTTTGAATTTGCTCAGCCATTCCAGTTCTTTGCAGTAGCAATAAATCAGGTATTGTAGTTTTCGTACCTGGAAGAATTACCGCATCGGGATGTCCTAACTCATGCTTTGGACTCAAGTATTTTATCCCAACGCTAGGTTCGGATTCAAGGGGGTCAAAATCTGTAAAGTTGGCGATTCTTGGTAACTTAATTACAGTAATATTTAGTTCACCATTAAATTGCCGGGGTTTTCTTTCGAGTAAATCAAGGGAGTCTTCAGCAGGAAATACCTGTTCCAAGTAGGGAATAACTCCCACAACTGGAATACCAGTCCTTTCTTCCAACCATTTAATTCCCGGTTCCAAAATCGATTGCTGTCCCCGGAACTTATTGATCACAATACCTTTAATTAAAGCGCGTTCTTCTGGCTCCAATAACTCCAAAGTGCCAACAACGTGAGCAAAAGCTCCACCACGCTCGATATCAACTACTAATAGAGTCATTGCATTTAAATGCTTAGCAACCCGCATATTCGTTAAATCGCGGTGTTTGAGGTTGATTTCCGCAGGGCTACCAGCACCTTCACAAACTAATAAATCAAATTCGGTTCCCAAGTGACTTAAGGATTCTTGAATTGCGTTCCATCCAATGTCAAAATACTGCTCGTAGTAGTCCGTAGCGCTGACTTTTCCTACAGCTTTACCCTTGATAATCACCTGAGAAGTCATATCTCCTTGGGGTTTTAGTAAAATTGGGTTCATTTCTACCAAAGGAACCACCCCCGCAGCCCAAGCTTGTACTGCTTGTGCATAACCAATTTCTCCGCCATTGGCTGTAACATAAGCATTATTCGCCATATTTTGACCTTTAAAGGGAGCCACTCGCCAGCCGCGTCGCGATAAAATACGACAAATTGCGGCGCATAAAAGTGATTTCCCTGCGTGGGATGTTGTTCCCACTACCATAATTGCTTTCATAATTAACTATTATCTTTTGTTGATCGGACTTATGGAATAAAAGGATGAAGCCAAGAAATATGAGGTTGATTACCGGGTAATCGATTACACTTAATCTCAACATCAAATCTCTAATCAATTAAAGCGGGTTTGTATTCCGATTTATAAACACTTCATAAATGGAGTAGGAACTGACCTATTTATTGTTCCCCTCTTAACCTTACTCCTAACTTTTCTTGACCTAAATTACCCAATTAATTTAAAAAAATAACTTAAAAAATTAATTTAAAAAGGTAATCTAAATATACGTGTTGATCCATTTTTTAGGCGATCGCCAAATGTGGGAACTGTCCAGCCCTGATCTGATGCGGTTTCTACCATTTGACGACCTAAAGGAGTCAGACGAAAACTATCTGTAATTCCTTGTCCGTCAACTTCGCGACGCAATAAACCTACTTCAATCAACCATACCAAAGCGTTATCCGCCGCTAACTCCGACAATGGACGTTTTGTGTAGTTGTTTTTTACACCATTAATACCAGCAATTTCACCCATTGCAATTCGTCCGGCGAGCATCTGTTGAAATAAGCTTAAATTAAAAGGAGAACATCTAAGGGCTAGGGAAGCTCTTTTTTGGGTTTGCGAATCCACAGCAGGCATTTTAGATATATTGATATTGTTTTTACATACTATATTAATGGTAATATTGGTTTAATTTAAACATAAATTTATAATTTACTAGATTTATCTGATTTACGCTGACTTAAAGATGCATTTTCTCTAAGATACAGAGCTATATTTGGGAATAAATACAGCGACACTTTGGTTATAAATTGAAAAATATAAATTGTCGCGATCGCTAAATTATAAACAAATTAATCAAGTAGCTAATTATTTTTTTTCGACAAGATATATATAGTATCTTTCTTCACCAAGAATACTGTCTCTAAATTCTTTAATTTTGATAATTTTTAACTGAGTGTTTGTTACCTCAAGTGGCTCACTCAAGATTAAAACATTTTTTTTAAAATTATCTTTTATTGCAGAATCGACTTGATTAATTAATTCTGATTGTTTTTTTAAATATATTCTTTGTTTATTATTAAAGAAACTACCTAAATTATTATATTCTATGTAAAATATTTTTTTGTCTATATAAGCAGAAATTGGCGATACTATAGTATCTTTACTACCGAGAATAAATTCTTCACTCAACCCTTGTTTTTGAATAAATTCTGCTGCAACCTTACTTCTAGAAAATGGATAAGTTAAATCCATGCTATAAGCATAAAAGCCGGAAAACATCTGAACTGTTAAAATAATTGTGATAACTTTGTTCTGATATTTTTGACAAAGATTAGTCAAATTCGGAATTTTTTGCCAACGTTTAGGAATTTTATATGATGGATGAAAATATCTACTAATCCATATACAAGCTAAAAAGAGAAAAAATAAATGACCATGATGTCTTAATGTTCCCTGCCATTTTAGCCACGAAAATAAGAACATTCCCAAAGTTCCTGATATATACAGAAATAGAACTATTGGTTTATCGATAAATATGAATACTGAAAATAATAGTAAAAATAAGGAGAAAAATAAAGCGAGTAATGTCAGATAAGGAGAAATAGATGTGATATTTTTACTCCAAAAATGGTATTCCAAAAAATTAGGTATTGGTACGTAACTATACCAAATCGACCTCAAAGTATATCCCAAACGTTTTAACAAATTTAATATTAATTCAAATTTAGATACTGTTGCTGTTTCTCCTATATTTTGTTGTATATCGTTGGCTGTATCTTGTATCGCTGCGGGAAGTATTTGTAAAATTGATAATCCTATACCTAAACATAAAATTAATAAACCGATAATTAGATGTTTTATCTGTTTGCGATTTAATTTATTTTGGTTGATTCTGTGTTTTAAAGTAGTATCTATAATTAGAGTAGCGCTTAAGCATAAACAAATAATTAAGCCGTATGCATTGGTATTTGCTAGAAGTGCTAAAGTTAAAAATGTAGTGATGTAATTTATCTTTCTACGAGTGAACAAATAACAAAAAATAAAAACTAATAATATTCCTAAATTATAATTTCTACTAATCAAATTATATTCAAATAAAGAAAAATAGCTAAAAGTAAAAAGGGTTTTTTCTACAAAATTAAAAGGTGATTTTTTGACAAATATGTAAACAATAGCAGTAGAAATTAGGATATGAAAAAACTGCATTGCAAAGGGATTGCGAGTAATTTTAGTAATCAAAAATAAACATAAATGCCACAATCCTGGATGTCCTTCGTATTTTAAATTTTCATATAAATCAGTTAAGTTTGAAGCATCTCTGGCAATTAACCATGCTTGAGTTTCATCACGCCACATTTCATGGTTAATAATGCCGATAAAGCTCAAAGCAAAAAATACTAATATTAGACAATTAGAACAAGTAATATATGTTGAAAAAAAAACAATATTCTTGAGTATTTTTTTTTGAATAGTCGCCATCGTTTATTTAACCTGATTATTAATTCAATAATATAATACTGCTATATATTCAATTCAGTTAATCTTAAGTTAATTCGATGGGACTCAATTATCATTTTTCGTCGGGTTTTTATCAAACTTTTCAGCGTATTACAGATGCTTGTAAAAACCCAACTTATTAACCCAACACCGCCGTTGATGTCTTTTGGAGTAAATGTTGACCGAGGCGACGTGCAAGCGCCAGAATTGTAAAGGTGGGTGAGTATGATGGTCCGGTTGGAAAAACCGCTGAACTTGCCACATAGAGATTTTCGGTACCGAACACTCGACAATTTGTGTCAACAACACCCTCTTCGGGGCAACTGGCCATACGAGTGGTACCCATTTGATGGGCTGCGTCAGTCATGTTTTCCAAGCTTGGCAGTTCGTCTCCGAAGTTAAATTTTCCGATTCCGAGTTCCGCGAACCGATGCGTTAAGAGTTCCAATGTTTTCGCCATCGAACGCTGATCTTGGTCGGTGAAACACCAATTTACCTCTAGCTTTCGCTGCCCTAATACATCGAGTTGCGTTCCCAGCTTAACGCGACTGCCCCGATGTGGAACCTGTTCCGTTACAAACTTAACTCGGTAAGTGGCGACTTTTCCATTATTGTCTTCGCAAGCAGGACGAAACCGCAAGATTCGCGACAAGCTCTCCATTGGTTTCTCGTAAATTGGTCTCAAATATAAGACATGCTCCAGCAGTTTATGCTCTTGCTGGGTTGCGTCGTCAAGGGCAAAGCATATACAGAAACGTGGCTTTGGCCAATATTGTAGCTCGCGAGCATATTGTCGAGTTAAACGATCTGGCTGTAGTGTCCCAGTATGGTGTTTGGGATGGTCAGTATAAAAGCGACCAACTAGGTCTTGGGCGTTGCCGATTCCACCGGGGATTTGACGGTCAGAAGCCAGTAGGATACGTGCGGTTTCAAAGGCTCCCATTGCAAGGATGAAAACTTCGCCTTCGACGGTAAGTTCTCGACCTTCGAGCGAGCGACAAACCACTGCTGTGACTCGTTTACAGGAATCATCAACTTTTAATTCCGTTGCCGTTGCACCCAGCACGACATGCAAGTTTTTGGAGTTACGCATCTCATCACCGAATCGTACTGCCGTGCGTGTGGGTGTCTCTTCCCAATAAAAACTGCTCATTTTCAAACCGCCCGCAGCGACTTTTTCTCGAAGCTCTGTAATTTCCGGACGCACAGCTTCTGCCTCTAAATCGCCAAAGCCGTAATCTTTTGCCGCTGAACGATAATGCTCTAAGAGGTCGTTGAAGGATATTGGCCAGCTGCTATTGGGAATCCAAGGTCTAGGCTCGAAATCCGAGGGCTGTAAGTATTTCCACTTACCTGTCCAGACATTACTTGTGCCACCAAACTGACGCACCCGACTGACTCCGCGTAGCTCCGGTGGCAAGTATCGATTGTAGTAAGTGTTTGGATTAAGTTGGCGATGGCGTTTACCGATAAAGATCACATCGTTCAATGCCTGAATTGATGGCTCGAATCGGTCGCGACCGCTTTCCACAAGCACCACCTCCCGACCATGACGCGCCAGGTGCGTGGCTAACTCAGCCCCCGCAATTCCCGATCCAAGTACAACTACCTGTCCCCGCAATTTTGTCTGCTCGCCCAGATTGAGAATATCTGTTAACATATGAATTCCATTAATAAATAAAAACAATTAAAAAAAATCAGTATTTTGATTAAAACTTTTCGAGCTAATCGTCATCGCTGATTTACCCTGATATTTTTTTAGAAACATTATAATGTTTAATCTAACTAATTGCTAGTTTGATAATTCTTCTCCCAGAAAAAACCTGCGACACCAGCAACTTGCGAAACAAATAATAATGCAGAGAGTAACAATTTTGGTTGAGGTGTTGGTTGTGATAAAGGATAGGTTAATAAATTCCAATAAAATGATATTGGCTCAACTTTAATTTGTGTATCAGCGCGTTTAGCTCGGATTTGATGAAAACAAAAAGCACCGCGTCCATAATGAAAATGCTGCCGCCAGTAACTTGATAATGTTAACTTATGAGCGTGGTATACCTGAACTTCCGGCGCGTAAACCATTTTATTTCCAAATTGTAGCCAGCGATCGCAAAATTCTCGGTCTTCTCCTGCTGCTAGGGGAAAAGTTGTATCAAAACCACCCATGTCTTGAAAGCGTTTTGATGGTAAGGCAAAATTGTTAGAGGCGAAAAAGTTTGAACGTTTGGTACCTAAATTGTAATAATTATATAAATAATCAATTAGTACTTGGCTGGTAGTTGAATAAAGATTATCGGGAAGAGCATTTAAAGTTTTACCACCGATCATGCTATCTGGTTCTGTCGTAAAACGTGCTGCTAATTTATTTAACCAGTCTGGAGCAGGTTGACAATCATCATCGCTAAAAGCGAGAAAATCTCCTTTTGCAAGTTTGGCACCAGTATTACGAGCGCTAGCCGGACCAGCATTTTTTTGTTTGAACAAGGTGATTTTTAACTGATTCTGGAAACGCTCTATTACTGATTCGAGTGACATTTTACTACCATCATCAACTACGACAACTTCAAAACATTCGCGGGGATATTCTAATTTAGTTAAAGATTCCAGACACTGAGTAAGTCTTTCGGGACGATTGTAAGTAGGGATAACGATTGAAATAAATGGGTTTGATTGGTTGAGGTTGTTCATCTTGTTTATCTTTTTGTATTTTTAATATTTTTTTATTTGCACATTAATGAGATTTTTGACGCAATTGTTTGAGGTTTTGTAAGACTTCCTTGATGGATTTTCTACCTCCAGGAAGCACTAACCAGAATAATATATAGGTCAGGCAAAAAATCATAAAACTAACTGATAAAGTCATCATTAAGTTGTCAAAATTAGGCAATACTTGTTTGCACAGATAAAGGACAACTGCTGCACTAATTGAAGAAAACGCTGGACAAGCGACTGCTGATAAAAAATCTTTGCCAGTCAGAGATGATGTTTTTAAACAAAAAGCGACTGATGGATAAGTCAATAAACAAATCCCGATAGTGTAACCAGTTGCAACACCAAAAGCCCCCCATTGCGAACCGATTACCACACCCGCGATCGCGATTGGTGTGTGGATCAGTCCCCAGCGAAACTGCTGCTGTGTCTGACCGGAGGATACATAAAGCCATTTGGTAACTCTGTACATACTACCAACGAATACCGCCACACTCAGCATTCTAAATAGCGGAACCGCCCCTAACCATTGATTTCCTAACAGTAATAGAATCACATTTTGGGCTTCAACAAAGCAAAATGCTAAGGCTGGCATACACAGAGCAAATAGTAACATTAAACCTTTACGGCAGTAGCTACGGTATAAATTTGTGTCGTGAAGCGTGCGGCTGAAGCTGGAAACTGCAACGTCAAAAAGTGGAAAATAAATCTGTTCAAACGAAAAATAAGCCCATTTATAAGCAAATTGATAAAGTCCCAAGGCTGCTGCTCCACTTAAGTAACCAATTAGTATTCTGTCTAATTGCATACCTATACGCATGAAGAAGCGAAATCCAGTTAGATGCGCTCCATAAGAAAACATTGCCTGGAAATCAGCATCTGTTTTTTGATTTTTAATGTATTTTTCTGGTCGCCAAGGACAGATGATTAAATAAGCGATGCTTTGGATCAATTGCATTACAACCAGCTGCAACACCAAAGCCCAATAACCCCAACCGACAATAGCCGCACCAATCGCGATCGCAGCAGACACAACCAAGGAAACAACTTCAATTGTTGTCAGTATACCAAAATGCATCTGTCGCTTTAACAGTGACTTATGCACGAATGTCAAACAAACGCTGAGAAAACCAAATGTCATTAACAAGGTAATGCCGATTAACTCCTGTTCTCCATAAAAGCGAGCCAGAATCGGAGCCATGATTAGTATCAAGACAACAATTACGGTATTAACTTTCAACGACAGCCAAAAGCTGGCACTAAGTTGTTCGTTATCGAGTTCTTCCCGTTGTACGGCAGCAGTTTCTAAACCAAAATTACTCAAACTGTCGGCAAAAGAAAGCAAAGGCATTACCATGGCTACTAAACCGAAGTCTGTTGGTGTTAAAATTCTAGCTAATATCGCTGTTGAAGCAATTCCCACAGCTAATTTTAGTGGTTGAGCAGCAAAGTTAATTAAACCAGATAAAAGCGATCGACGTTTCAAGTCAGAACGGAGGGTATCGGTGTTTAATTTACTATTGAATTTCATACTTAACATCCCTCCGTTGCGAATATTTTATGCTTTATCAACAGAAGTCGGGTTTTTGACATAAATATCCTCAACCCAAGAGAACCCAACTCCCTACTCCCTACTCCCTACTCCCTACTCCTTACTCCCACTACTTATAATTTCTTGATAAATATCTAAAAAACTTTGCGTGCGCTTTTCTTCGCTAAACTCTTCAATTGCTCGCTTGCGTCCAGCTTGTCCCATTTCTTCTGCTAATTGACGGTTACTAAGTAACTTAAACAAAGCATCCGCAAGGGCTGTAACATCTCCTGGTGGCACTAAAAATCCCGTTTGATTATCGCAAACAATTTCTGGTTGTGCGCCGGTACTACTAGCAATTACCGCCGTACCCCGCATCATCGCCTCTGTGGTAACATTGCCAAAAGGTTCCGCCCACAATGAAGGTACTACTTGTACCCAAGCTGCATCAAAGTGTTGCTCCAATTCTTCACGGGGTATGTGTCCGAGCCATTTAACGCTTTGATTTATTCCCAGTTTTTCAGCTAAAGCTGTTAAATTTACTGCTTCTACTCCTTGACCTGCAATAATTAATTGAGCTAATGGTACTTGTAACTTTACCTGTGCGAATGCCTTTAATAAAACATCAACTCCCTTTTCTGAAACCAAACGTCCTGCAAAAACAACTGTTGCTGGTTCCCTTAGAGGTGGACGCTGCTTTCTTTGCGGTACACCGTTATGAACTACTTTGACTGGTGTAATTCCATCTGCTTCTAAATTGGTTTTCATTGCATGACTCAATGCCACCACTGTATTAAAAACGTGTCGCCAACGCAACCACAGCTGTCGTTGTACCATAAACACCGTCCATGATTGGGGTGTAAGACAACTATGATCTAAGCAAGCTTTTCCCGCTTTGTATTTACAAGGACTACCATCGGGTAGTAATTTAGTTCCCAAAGGGCAGATTGCTTTATATACCGCTGTTTGATATAGACATGGTACTTGTTCAAGCAATGGTAAAATCAACGGCGAAAGTTGCCACATGAACATTCTCACGTGGACTACATCCGGTTGAAATTCATCCAAAACGCTGCGTAAATTCAGATAAGCTGAAACATTCGCAGTCTGAGAAATCACTTGAAACAGCGAATTTGTACCAAAGCAACTGTATTCACAAAGCAAAGGGCTATCAGCTACTGGTTTGGCTTTACTAGAAAACAAGCGTACATCATGGGACAGAGAGCGTAAGTTATCCCGGAGGGACAGCATTTGCGTTTCCGCACCACCAGTAGCTGTACCAACATCATTTAGCAGAAGAATTTTCATTGAACCCAAAATTTAGAAGCATAAATTCATTATTTATATTTCATGCTTCAGGCGATAATGTTTGTTGCGAAGCTATAGCTGGATTTGTTTGAGGTTGAAGATATTTTTTGGCATAAACACTTGTAAGATAGCGATTGAGTAACTTTTCTACAGGTGCAAATAAGCCATACATCAGTACTTTTTCTAGAAATTGATTTTTGATGCCTAAAGTTAAAAAGCGAACTATCGGCATCAGGATTGTACTTCTACGTCTCCAACCCAAGGCTTTATATTTATGTTGAAAATATCCGTCTTCAGCTAGATTCCATTTTTGACGTAATCGTGATAAACTCTGTAACTCCCATGCATCGCTCCAGCGCAACATATAATAGTGTAAGTCGCTAAATTTTAAAGGTGATGTGGGAACATAGGTAACAAGGCTTGCTGGTTCAAAATAAACGCTACCTCCTGTTTTAATCACGTTCAGACAAAAATCGATATGTTCTTTTGTATTCAGGATTTGTCGATCAAAGACACCCAACTGTTTAAATACATCCGTGCGAACCAGCATACAATGAAACTCGCATAACTCGGTTGCTGTACGCTGTAATTTTACTCGTGGATCTGTAATTTGTTTACCTTGTTTGTACATTTTCTCACGCAAACGCCGCCGACCTTTTTTGTCAACAACAATATGCGATTCTCCACCAGCGAAGTGGATTTCTTGGTGTAATGGCAAATATTGAAACATTAATGGTCCAACCACTGTAGCTTCAGTATCTTCGGCACAATCTATCAAAGATTTTAACCATCCGGAAGCGGGAATAATATCGTTATCTGCAAACAGGACATACTTAGTATCGACTTCAGCCAAACCAATATTTCTAGCGGTGTTAGGAGTCAGGTAATAATCGGTACGAATCAACTTAAAGCCTTTTTCCTGAGCTTGATTTTGCAAATATTCCCGTACTTTCTTCGGAGAATTACCATCTACATACACTAATTTAAAAGGAATCTGAGTATTTTCGTAAATACTTTCTAACGACTCACGAGTATAGCTAAAACGTTCGCGAGGTGATACAACAATTGTTACTTGAGGTTCGTTCATAAGCTAGTTACATTTCAATATTAAAATTTTGTGAGATGAGAAGTCGGGTTTTTAGCATAAGTATCTGTAATACAAGAAAATTGTGATAAAAACCCGACTTCTGTCATTTACCGTTTACATCAAGCCACTTATAATTTACTTCCCTATTACTTATTTATTTGAAGCTACAACAGTTAAATTATTATCATCTTCCGATGAAGTAACTTGCTTCCATTCTTCTTTAGTAAAGTCTTCGTGATAAGAACGCTCGGTATTCACATCCCACAAATCGTGTTTTTCTCCCAAGAGATTTTTCGCTGCTAACAAAGCTGTCAGCATTGAATGGTCTTGGTTATTATAACGATGCATTCCATTTCTACCAGTAGTTTGGAGATTTTCAAAATCTTGCAAATAATTTTGAATTACATCTAAATGCTGACGATAATCACCATCGTAAACTGGATAAGCTTTCGGTTGACGAATCACAACTCCGTCTTCTACAACTGCACCTTTAGCTAATCCTAATACTTCCAATTCCTGCTTGGCTAATTCAATTAATTCTGCATCGGTTTTCGACCACAAAGGGCCGCCAATATTACAAAAATATTCCATACCCAAACAAGTTTTACTAGCATCAGGAACCATTGCAGCACTCCAATTTTTGAAGTTCTGAATCCGCCCTACTTTCACTTCTGAAGCATGAATATAAATCCAGTTGTCGGGGAATAAATCTGGTGCATCTACAATCAAGGACACAATCAGAAAATCCCGGTATTTCAAACCGTTTGCAGCTTGTACTACTTCATCTGGTAGACTTGGATTCATTTTCTGAACTAACAGATTCAAAGGCATACTAGAAATAAAATTCTCTGCCTCAATTTGAATCAGATTATCATCGCGTTGAGCAATCACTTTAGTGATGCGCTTTCCTTCACGCTCCATTCCCAGTACTTTTGTATTCAAATGCACTTCACCGCCAGCTTCTTGTATCTTTTCGGCAAAGCGTTCCCACATCATCCCCGGTCCTAATCTGGGGTAATCAAATTCTTTAATCAGAGTTTTAGTATCATTTTTGCCAAAAAATGCATTAATAACTGCGGTTTTTACCGATAGACCTTTGATGCGCTGTGCTGCCCATTCAGCTTGAATCTGAGTACAGGGAATACCCCAAACCTTCTCAGTATAAGTTTTAAAAAAAGTTTTATAAAGACGTTGACCAAAGCGATTTGTGACCCATTGTTCTAAATTATCTTCTACTGGCAGCGGTTGACGCTTTGCTTGCAAGTAAGACCATATAATTAAAAAGCTTTCGGAAATTCCCAATTTTTGCAGAGTATCAAAAGCACTTAAAGGATATTGAAAAAATTTACCTTGATAATAGATGCGGGACATACGTGGAGTCTTGATGAAATCCTGTTCGAGAACTTCATACCACAGGTCTTGTACTTCTTGAACTTTGGTAAAAAAACGATGACCACCGATATCAAAATGATATCCTTTATACTTCTCCGTGCGAGAGATTCCACCTACTGTGTCTGATTGCTCCAAGACAATAGGTTTAATACCGTGTTTGACTAAATGATAAGCAGCAGTTAAACCTGCTGGACCGGCTCCGATAACGACAACTGGATGATTGCTCATAACTTCAAGTAAGGGTGTATTAGTTTTCTATGGGATGAATCTCATGCAGTGGAGATATCTAACTTTGATAAGAACCACTGATGCCATAAATAGTTAGTTGTACCAATAGCAAAGGCTAAACCACCGTAGATGTAATAAAACCAATGCCAAGGAATGACGCGCAATGCGAACCCCAAGCCACGTTTATCATGAAAGAAACGATAAACTGCGAAATTTAGCCATAGCATGATTAAACTCAGTACCGCAGTCACAGCCAAAAATCCAGGCCACCACCAAGCTGCAACTAAAGTAGCTAAAATTGCATAAATCAAAACTACGCTTAAGCGACTAGATACCCCTAAGTTCAAGTCATTATCTAATTGACGTTGACGCAAAATCAATTCTGTCCAAGGCAAAGCACGGTAGAAGATTTCTGCTCTTAATAAAGAAACAAAACCCCACCGTTTCAGATGTTTTACCTGTAAATCTTTCACAAGCTTAATTTTATAACCACCCCGTCTAATACGGTAGCCGAATTCGATATCTTCTATACTAGGCCGTCGATAGCTTTCGTCAAATCCACTTAAAGAGAGAAATATCTCGCGACGGATTGCACCACAAGCACCCCAGAACGTGAAGGCTTCTTGACTCGCTATTTGATGAGTGTAATGGTGGAATAAATTTTTATACTGTGACAAAAAGTTATTTGCTCCCGGTTGATCATCATAGGAACCAATCAAAGCAGCTAAATCGGATTCACTTGCAAAAGCTTTTTTAACTTGGCTAATTGCATCTGGAGAAATAACCACATCAGCATCCACGAAGTAGAGTATATCACCCGTGGCGACACTAGCACCTAAATTACGGGCTTTTGCAGGACCTGCATTTACAGCCATCCTGATTACCTTTGCACCAAATTCTTCCGCTACTAACCAAGAGCCATCAGTATCTGCATCGGAGACAACTATAACTTCATCTGGATAAATTGTTGATTCTTTCAGGCTAGACAAGCATAGTCGAAAACTATCACCTCCATTGTGTACTGGGATAATTACTGAAATACTTACTTGAGTAGGAGTATGCATTGTAAGTTAATTCCTTATCACTCCATTAACAATTGAATTGTGTATTTATTTAGATAATTTACGAATATACAGGAAAATGCGGATTTTGAGATGACCCTTTTATGCCCTTTGCTACTTGCTTTAATTATTAGAGAGCAATAAAGGGCTATTTAAAACACATTAAACAAAAATTTGTCTTAACTTTACAAATATAAAGTTTTGATGAACAAGATAAATGTAACTATGGAGGAGTATTTGAAAAAGCATATATTTTTTGGTAATAGTAAAATAATTTGCTTCTAAATTTAAGTGTAATAACGAAAAAGATTTATTTCTAAATTTCAGTGGACGGGAATTTGATTAAGCTTTTTTATCTAAAATATTTCTTGATTTTAAATACCAGAATACAACCAATAATGGAAGCACATATTTATCCCAAGGATATGCCTTCATCATTAATCCACAGTTTATTAATAAAAGCCAAAAAGTAAGATTGAGACGAGTAAAAAATCTCAAACAAGTAATTAATGCTAAAAAATAAAATAGAGCCAATCGAAAAAAGTCGTTTGGAAGTAATCTTGTGGCGGCTTTAATCAAAATTCCGTGAGCTTCTAAAAGCGGAAAAATGATAAATAATAACAACAAAACAGCAGCTAAAAAGAAATTTTTACGTGTAAAAATGTTACTCCAGACAATATTAGGACGAAATAAAATTAATTCTGGAATTACAAAATATAAACCAACAGAACTGAGAGCAAAATAACTACCACTAAGGTCTATTGACCACAATTTTTGTTGTACCTTTGGTACTGTACGTGCTACCATACCGGCTTCAGGGGCTATACCTTGAAAAAGTAATAACCATCCTACTATTGATAATGAAGCAATTAATGGCATTAACCAACGAAGAGGATTTAGTCGGGTTTTAGTTAAATCATCTGTCTCGATAATTCCCAGTTCTTGCTGACTATTTTCTGAGTATGAATTAGCAACTTTTTTTAAGCTATATATTCGCATTTTAATGATTAAATAATTAATTAGTTCAAAAATAGCGATCGCGAAAGGAAAAGCTATCATAAATTGACGCGATGCAATTGCTAAAATAAATGCAAAGCTACTAAGTATATGTTGAGAGCGAAGATAAAACCAAAATCCTACCAATACAAAAAAAGCAGCAATAATATCAGTGTAAAGACGACCACTTAAAATTAAATAGTAAGGAAATAATAATAAACCGCATACACTTAAAACTGATTTTTTTGTCACTTTGCCTTTTGGTAAGCCGATAAAACAAGTCATCAAAAAAGAAATGATCAAATTTAAAAATCTTCCGGCAAAAATTCCACCTTTAAACAAATATTCCAATCCTCCAAACATGATAAACGGCAATGGAGTATTAAGTTCACCGTAATTTCTGAGCAATTCTAAACTAGGAATCAAACTATAGCTAAATCGTAAACTTGTTTCCCAGTAATGTGGTTCGTCAGTCGTTGCGGGATATTGAAGTTTATCTAGAGCAATAAACAATAATAAGTAAATAACAGCTACAGAAATTAAAAAATATATATTAAATAAGTATGTTTTTTTGATTTCAGGTCTAAAATTATTATTTATTTTCATGGCAATTGACTTAAGTAAAGTTTTTACTTACATAGATATAAATAAATCAAATATAAATGTAAATACAGCAGATTTCAGCGCGGGTGAGGTAGAGAAATACCCCACCCGTCTTGACAAGAGGAGGGTTGGGAGGGCTGTACTGTGCTTCATTTACTTGCAAACTGGTGTATGAACTTTTGAAGTTTTGAACAAGAAAATAAATATATTTTTATATTTATAGCTAATTGTATAGATTATACGCTACAGGGTATTTATGCAAGATGCGGTCAGAAAAAATCACATTACGAGATGCAATACCTGAAGTAGAACACAATAGAGTCTACCGTTGGAAATATCGGATAGTTTCACTGAGTAATCAAGCCAAGTTATTAAAAATTCGATAATTATAAAATTTTCGTAATTCTCGGTTGATGAATAATGTTTTTATCTAAGTATCCGATAGATTTTAAATACCAGAAAACGATTAACAGCGGAAGCACATATTTATCCCAAGGATATGCTTTTATCATTAGTCCGCTATTTACTAATACAATCCAAAAAGCAAGATTGGGACGATTACAAAATCTCAAACAAGTAATTAATGCTAAAAAATAAAATAGTGTTAATCGTAAAAATTCGTTTGGAAGTATTTTTTTGACCTTAATCAAAATTCCGTGCGCTTCTAAAGGTGGAAAAATGATAAAAAACAATAATAAAACGGCAGCTAAAAATATATTTTTGCGCGTCAATAGATTTTTGATTCTAAACTTAGGACGAAATAAAATTAATTCTGGAATTACAAAATATAACCCAACACAAGCTAAAAAATACAGACTATTATTTAGCTCAACTGACCACCAATTCAATTGAACTTCTGGTGTAGAACGTTCTGTAATTGCAGCTTGAGGAGCTATTCCTTTGAAAAGTAAAAACCAACCAAAAATAGAAAAAGAAGCAATTAGTGGTGCAAGAATACGCATCAGTTGCTGTTTGTATTGTTTTTTTTGATTATTGATAAATTTTATTTTTAAATACTTGAAAAGTTCATAAGCTGTGATTGCTACAGGGAACACTAACATATATTGGCGCGATGCAATTGCGAATACAAAGCTAATTCCACTAAAAATATGTTGACAACGGATATAGAACACAAATCCTATTAATACAAAAAAGCTGGCAATAATATCCGTATAAAGATGTCCGCTTAACCATAAATAGTAAGGAAATGATATTAAGCCGCATAAAGCTAAAAATGAATTTCTTCTTGTTTTATTGATAGGTAGTCCAATAATGCAAGTCATTAAAAAAGAAAGAAACAAGTTGAACAGCCGCCCAACGAAAATACCACCTTTAAATAAAAATTCTAAAAATCCAAAGATGATAAATGGCAAGGGTGTATTTAATTCTTTGTAATCTTGTAACCAAGTTTGAGGAGGAATTAAGCTACGACTAAATATTAAACTTGTCTGCCAAAAATTGGGTTCATCCCAGATTGGAGAAAATTGAAGCTGATTTAAATATAAAAATACGATAAAATATAGTATGCAAATAGCAAGTAAAAAGATTCTCGCATATTTACTATTGCGTGTTTCTGTTGATAACATTAATCTATTGAATCTATAAAGATGGTGATTGTTTATAATGTTACTTTTGCAAAAATGTCAAGTAAGTTGTTTAAATAACATATCTGTTTAAATTAAGTAAATTTTAGTACTCATAAGAAAACTCCGCAGATTGTTCGGAATCAGTAGCTTTTCTGATCTGAGTTTCCTATTCCCTACTCCCTATTCCTTATTGCCTATTCCTTATTGCCTATTCCCTATTGCCTATTCCCTATTCCCTTAATATAGATTGGTAGCCATTTAAGATAAAATACTCATTGCAATCGCATTAATTAAATTAAACCTATGCCTTTATCAGTTGGAACCCAAGCACCTAATTTCACCACCAAAGATACCAAGGGT
>JBHJOU010000227.1:0-2624 GCA_050329355.1 Rivularia sp. (in: cyanobacteria) | reverse complement strand
GGATAATTTACCACAATTCTTTGTTGTGTAGCAGTTGCAACCGCCGTCCGCGCATAATTGGGAAGGGTTTGACTATCTGTAAACTTTTGTAAAGTAGATTGATGAGCAGTTGGTAATGCCAGTCCGTTGACCAAGGAAACCATCACCTGTAAGCGCTGGACGTTTTCTTGGGGACGAAATGTACCATCACTAAATCCTCCGACAAAACCGCCTTCTGCTGCGGATTTAATGGCTTTATACGCCCAAAAATTGGCTGTAATGTCAACAAAATCGCTTAAAGAACGTTTTGCGCTGGGATTAAAAGCTTTGACGATTAAGGAAGCATATTGAGCGCGGGTCATGGGTGTATCAGGTTGGTATGTACCATCCGCAAAACCACTAGTTAATTTCATACTAACTAAACTGCGGATAAATGCCTCAGCCCAATGTCCTTCTAAATCGCTAAAGGAAGTCATATCTACATCGGGTTTAACGATGTAGGGAGAAACGATTGCATGATGTTTACCGTTCAAAACCAAGGCTTGATAAATTAATGCTGCGACTTCGGCACGGGTGATATCTCGTAAAGGCTCCAATTGGTCGGTTTGTGGGTAATTTACCACCAATAGTTTCTGAGTGGCGATCGCCATTGCATTGGTGGCGTAGCTGGGAATTTGAGCGCGATCGCGATACATTGTCAAAATGTTGGGATTGCCTCCTTGCAGCTTCAAGCCGCTGACAATTGAGACTATTGCCTGAACCTTTGTTAAATTTTGTCCCGGACGAAAGGAACCGTCGGGAAAGCCGGTAATAAAACCCATTCCAGCACCTTGATAAATAGCTGAAGCTGCCCAAAAATTTTGTTGGACATCTGTAAATTTACGTACTTTATTGGTTGAAGCTATTTGAAAAGTTTTAGAAATCACCGCCGCATACTGAGCGCGAGTAATCGGCGCATCTGGAGCAAAAGTACCGTTGGGAAATCCGCTAATTAAACCTTTTTCGTAAAGGGCTTCAATAAAAAGTGCCGCCCAATGCCCATTTAAATCGGGAAAACTGCTGTCTATAGATAGCTGTGCAGGATTATTATCGGAGGTCATGGCAACAAATTCCACTAAACCTTTGACCAAAGTTGGATTTAAGAAATTGCCCGCCGAGATTAACTTAATTGATGTCGCATTTTGGACATCATATTCCTTATTGTCGCGAAAAATATTACCACCTGGGTCTTGAGAACTACCTAAATCAGGGGTAGAATCACCCTTAAGCAGCAAACCACCCGAAGAATTATTAGTAATTGAATTATATCTAAGTACTGGACGGGCTTCCCGCGATAAAGCTATACCAGTGTAGTTTTCCGAAAGTTTATTATTAGCTACCAGAGGTGCGGCAAAATCGCTCATAGCGATACCAATAGGATTATTTTGGATTGTATTCCGCAATATCTCACCTTTGGAGTTACGTGCCATTACTAATCCAGCGGAACCATTTTGGACAAAGATATTATCTAAAATTGCGGGTTTAGCATTACCACTAATAAATATTCCTTCCCGACGGCATTTTATCAAAGTATTATTTGCAACAGTAGGTGAAGTCGAATCAATCCAAATACCCGTACCTTTATTAACCAGATTAGTGATAGTAATACCCATTAATTGGCAGTCATCAGCGAGAACCAGGGTGATGTTTTGTAAGCCAAAGCTTTTGGTTTCATACTCACCACTTCCCTCAATTACAATATTTTGACCTTTAGTTGCTTCATTACCGACTATCCAAACCCCATTAGGAATAATTAGTGGAAAAATTTCACCATTGGTAGCATCATAAGTTCCAGGAGCTAACTGGATAATTGCGGGAGGACGAATGGTATTTAACGTATAATTAAGACTTTTAAAAGGAGACAACCTTGAACCATTATTGGTATCGCTACCGATGGCTGGGTTGACATAAACTGTAGTATTTAAGGTCGAATTAACCATTACAAATAGTTAGGAGTTAGGAGTTAGGAGTTAGGAGTTAGGAGTTAGGAGTTTGGAGTTATTGTAGAGACGTAGCACTGCTACGTCTGTTATTGAATTACGAGGACGGGAGTTTTTAACCTATAACCTATAACCTGACATAAATAGTGTTTTATACTCTTTTTTACTTGTTTTTCAAGTCGCAAAAAATACTAGTATTTACTAATATTTTTCACATGGTCATAAATAAACCAAAGTAAAAGGTTAAAAAATCAATCATCACTCCCGTCCGAGCATCCTCCTAACTCTTGCATTGGTATTAATATAAATTTGTCGCATTATCGGTGGTATTTAAATGATTGAAGTCGAGCATTTGCATAAAATATACGGTTCTACCTCAGCGATAGAGGATGTAACCTTCAATGTTGAGGAAGGAGAGATATTGGGATTTCTCGGACCTAATGGTGCTGGTAAAACCACTACCATGAGGATTTTAACTGGTTATCTCCCGGCTACGAGCGGTACGGCACGAATTGCTGGATTTGATGTCCATGAGAATTCTTTAGCGGTACGGCAAAAAATCGGTTATTTACCGGAAACTCCACCGTTGTATCCAGAAATGTCAGTGGAAGGTTTTTTATTTTTTGTGGCACGTATTAAAGGGGTTAGTGCTGGGGATAGAAAAAA
>JBHJOU010000779.1:0-7338 GCA_050329355.1 Rivularia sp. (in: cyanobacteria) | reverse complement strand
AAGTTCCTTTACCAAATCATTGCTAACTTTGGTTAGTTGACGTAACGCTGATACGCTCCATTTCTGAACATTAGCGCGTACTAGACGCTGTAAACGCTTCGGTAGTTTTGAAAACCAATTGTAAATTTCTATTGCGCTATACGCTATATAGCGGGATGCTCCGAAATCATCGGATGCTAACCAATTTTCAAATATTTTTTTACCTTTTGGGCAATGGGCAAGGCAGTCTTGATAAATTGAGTTTAATGCTTCTCCGTTTTCTAATAACCCATCGAAGGTTCGGCGGACGAAGCCAATGAATTGGTTGAGCGTGGTTTTAGCTTTGCTTTGTAGATCGAGATTCTCAAACTGAGAATAATCAAAATTTGTGGCGAATACAAATGGGGGGTAGACGTTCTGGGTGTTGTCGTCTAAGGCTATGGTATGCATAATAAAAGTATCCCTTTGATTTGATTGGGAAACCAAACCCTCCGAGCTTGATTGGTAGTCTTCGCGGGGGGTTTTGGCTTTTAGATTTTCAAAAAAGTTCTATCATCATAAAATACGCATTTAAGCGTAATTTGCTTCTCTTGAGAAATAATGTTCTTTACTGGGTTACTCCTTTAGGCGACATTTTATTTGAAACATCTGGTGGCAGATGTTACGCCTTTATGCGATTAGCGGAGCTAGTGCGCCTTGCTCATTTTTTATTATACACGTTAACGTATAACTTTGACGTAAAACATAAAAATAAACATTGAACTTCAACGTTAAAGTTGTACGTTTAAATGTAAACGTAATATTATATAGACATGAGAACATCAACGTAAATACTTTGGAGTTAAACGTGAAGGTTTACGTTGATATCGGTTCTTATTGGCCGGAAGATTTATCTGTTAACGCAGCTTACGAAGAGTTGTTAATGCAAGGAGTAAAAGTAGATCGCCGTACTCTGGCGGCAGCTAAAACTGGAAAACTTACCAAAAGTGATTTTGCGACTTTAATTAAGTTGAGGGATTGGGTAAGACAGCTTACAAGTAATAAGGAGTTAAAAATAGATGATCTTATGAAGCAAGAATAGTAATAATTGCTACTTTTTTCTCAAGTATATCGAATTGGTAATTATTAACCGCTGATGCATGAATGTAGGATAGTGAGACTTGCAATGAAATTAGTCAAAGTTACATATAATTACTCTATCCCTTGATAAATTAATTACTTAGTACGTCAAACATCCGCGCCGCCTTCGGCGCTTGTTATACAAATCCAAGTTCTATGAATAATAAGCAAATAGCTGGCTCATAACAGCAAGAAGAATTAAATGCTCAAAAATTGGCTGCTTTCTTATAGAAGAGAATGTCTAATTTTCTATGCGAAATTTGCAGGTTTGACTTTAGTACTGCCAAACTTTAAATGTATTCCCGATTATAAAGATACTTCACGTCGGTAGATTTGTTGCCAGCCACCGGAACGTAGAATCCAAATGGTACCATAGGTGGATAAAGCTCGTAGGTAGTAAGTTTGCACTTGAGTGTTACTGACATTGCAAAATTGTCAGTGCCTATATAAACGAGACGGACGATCGCCAGGTTTAGGACGGACAAGAACTTGGTAAACGACGAGTTTGGTCTAATTCCTTAGAAGGGTGTTCTAACTCTTCAGCTAATTCTGTATATCTGCCACCAAACTTTCTCAAAACCGGGAGCTGTGACTTGAGCAAAAGGACGAATCAAAACACCACTCGAATCATCTACAGCCAACTCCGGATTAACCAACATTGCCGTAAACTCTTCAACCGGCAACCCAGCCCTTTGTGCCACATACTCCGAAAGCTTACGCAATAGCTTAGTTGACTCCGTTAACAGAACCGCATCAAGCAGCAAATCTCTTAAGTACTTCGGCAAAATTAATTGTGCATTTGTCATTGCGAGTGGAACAAAGTGAAACGAAGCAACCGCAACACTTTGAGATTGCTTCGCTGTCGCTCGCAATGACACAAATAATTTTGCACACCCACTTACCCCATCCACAAAGTTGCCTTTAACGTATTTTAGGATACGGGATTAGAAAAGGAAAATCCACCCAAATAATCCTTAAGAAAATATGAACTAGTACAAATTAGGTGATCGCTTCATCAGTTTCATGAATATTTCCGGAATATTACTGAGGTAAGGTGAGATATATAATATTATTCAAAGTAGCAACAAACACAAGAATACCAAGTAATAGTACCACCGATCTTTAAAGATACAACTTAATAATGAGCATTTATAATACAAAAACCAACACTCAAACTCGGAAAATCCTGCTTTTATCGGCAAATCCTAAAGGTATTAGCCAATTGCGTCTAGCTGAGGAAATGCGCGATATTGGGGAAGGGTTGAGGTTGTCAGAAAATCGTGAGCTATTTTCAATCAATGCAGCAGAAGCTGTACGTCCCAGGGATATACGTCGAGCAATTTTGACCTATAAACCGCATATTATTCATTTTTCTGGACATGGTTCTGCGGAAGAAGGTTTGTTATTTGAAGATGAAACTGGTGCAGTAAAATTTGTTGATGCAGAAGCTTTGGCTGGTTTGTTTGCATTATTTGCAAATCAGGTTGAGTGTGTAGTTCTCAATGCT
This sequence comes from Rivularia sp. (in: cyanobacteria), assembly GCA_050329355.1. Taxonomy (GTDB): domain Bacteria; phylum Cyanobacteriota; class Cyanobacteriia; order Cyanobacteriales; family Nostocaceae; genus Rivularia. Next base: position 4,733 of record JBHJOU010000779.1, on the reverse strand, counting down.
TGTTATTCCACATATCAAGCAACAGAAATTGCCCGACATATTAATTATGTCGTAGGGATGAGCCAGGAAATTAAAGATAAAGCTGCGATCGAATTTGCTGTGGGTTTTTATGACGGGTTGGGAGCGGGTGAAGGCTATGATTTTGCCTACAAATTAGGTTGTAATGCGATTTTGATGGCTGGAATTAAACAAAATCTAATTCCAGAGTTAATTACTTGTGATGATTTTAACTCACAATTATCAACGGATTTATTTAACCAATATACTTCACAATTATCCCAGAGTATATATATTGAAAGACCTCCGATTGAAGCAAAATGCTACCAGGAAATTTTGCATTCAGGAGCATTAATTCGGATAAAAGCACCTCAAAAAATGGGCAAAACTTGGTTGTTGGAGAATTTGCTTTCTTACACTAGAGAGAGGGGTTGTCAGACAGCTAAGTTAGATTTACAGCAAGCTGAAAACTTAATTTTTGATGACTTGAAAACCTTCTTGCAGTGGGTATGTGTTGATGTCTCAGACAGCTTAGATATTCAACCTGAAGTTAACAAAACTTGGCAAGATATATATGGTGTAAATAAAAATTGTACTCGTTACTTTCAAAAACATTTTTTGTCAGATGGTGAAAGTCCTTTAGTATTTGCGATCGATAATTTTGAAAGGTTGTTTCAATATCCAGACATTTTCTCTCAATTTTGCTTACTGTTGCGGGGTTGGTATGAAAATGCCAAAGGAGGTGACAGGGTAGCGAATATTTGGAAGAAACTGCGGTTAATCGTAGTGCATTCAACTGAAAATTATCCTGCGTTGGATAGCAATCATTCACCATTTAATGTGGGTATCCCAATTGAATTACCGGAATTTAATCAACAGCAGGTAAAAGCTTTTGCTCGAAATTACGAATTAGATAAACAATTGGGTGAGCAAGGTTTAATTAAGCTAATGGAGTCGATTGGAGGACACCCATATTTACTCCAACAAACATTCGTTAACCTCAAAACCTCGCAAATCAGCTTAGAACAATTGTTAAGTCTTGCACCTACAGAACAGGGAATATTTAGCGACCATCTGCGACAACAATTGTGGCATTTACAACATAATTCCCAGTTAGAATTAGGGTATAAAAAGGTAGTAAGAACGAATGCACCAGTTCGACTCGATGCTGAGATTGGATTTAAGCTGCATAGTTTGGGATTAGTGAAACTTTCAGGTAATGATTGTGTTCCTAGCTGCAATTTGTATCGTCAGTATTTTTCTGAGCGTTTGGGGTAAATCATGTTTAACGAATACAGATTTTCCGGAAGTCTACCAGAAAACGCTAGCACCTACGTCACGCGGGAAGCTGACACAGAATTATATGAGTCGCTGACAGTAGGGAAATTTTGTTACGTTTTAAACTCCAGACAATCAGGAAAATCTAGCATTCGGGTACGCACAATGCGACGCTTGCGAGATGCTGGGGTGGAATGTGCTGCGATCGATTTATCTGCGGGTGGTGTGCAAAATGTCACACCAGAACAGTGGTATGTGGATTTAATCGACCATTTAATTGAAAGTTTTGCTTTAGATGTAGATTTGGGGGAGTGGTGGGGAAAGAATCAATTACATTCAGAGGTAACAAGATTTCGGAAGTTTATTGAAGAAGTTTTGTTGGTTGATGTTAAGGAAAATATTGTTGTTTTTATTGATGAGATTGATAGCGTTCTCAGTTTGAAATTTCCCACGGATGACTTTTTTGCTTTAATTCGTGCTTTTCATAATCAACGAGTTGATAATTCAGATTATAATCGCCTCACTTTTTGTTTATTGGGTGTAGCTTCACCGAGTAATTTAATTCAAGATAAGCAACGCACACCTTTTAATATTGGTAGAGGAATTCATCTTAAAGGCTTTCAATTGCATGAAGTAGAACCTTTAAGGAAGGGTTTAGAGGAGAAATTCGCAGATTCCCAAACCGTAATGCAGGAGATATTAAACTGGACAGGAGGACAACCGTTTTTGACGCAGAAATTGTGTCAGTTGATGGTGGAGGAATCGGAAAAGGATAATCCTCGTTCGGTTGAACAGGTAGCGAGAGCAAGGATAATTGAAAATTGGGAATTGCAAGATGAACCGGAACATTTACGCACTATTCGCAGCCGAATTTTAAGGAATGAGGAACGAGCCGGATATTTATTAGATTTATATCAGCAAATTTGCTCTCATGGAGATGTGGTAAATAATGATAGTGCGGAACAAAGCGAGTTATTGTTATCGGGTTTAGTTGGAAAGCAGCAGGAAAAATTAGGGGTTTATAACCTTATTTATCAAGAGGTTTTTAATCTAAATTGGGTTGAAGCTGAATTAAGGAAATTGCGTCCTTATTCAGAAGCTTTTAGAGCTTGGGTTGCTTCTGGGTTTGTTGATGAATCTCGGCTTTTGCGAGGGAATGCGCTTAAAGATGCGGAAGAATGGGGGAAGAATAAGAATTTAAGCTATCAAGATAAACAATTTTTAGCTGCTAGTAAGGAGAAGGAAATTCAAGAGGAAATTACCGCAAGGGAAAAAGAAGCGCAATTAGAGAGGGAGAGAAAAGATAGGGAAGCTACCGAGGATAGAAATTCATTATTAACGTCAGCGAATATTAAAGCTAAACGGCAGATTAGAAAAGGCTCTACTATTGTACTGTTCGCTTTATTCATTGCTGCAATTTTAGGAGTATTTGCATTAAAACAAGTAAATCATCTTGTATCATTAGAGAATGAAATTAAAAATGTTCAAAAACTCTCTAAACTAGCCGGAAAATTACGAAATGAAAATCTTACAGGTTATTCAGATGAAGCTTTAAAACAGGCTGGTTTATCTTTTCGGGTTAATGCTCATAATCTTAAACAAGCACTATTAATGGCTTCTATTGCACAAGCATATCATCAGCTTGAAATGCCTAAAGAAGCACAGGAAAATATTGCAACAAGTTTGGAATACTTAAAAGATAAAAGTAATTATTTAGGTTCAGAAGAAGAGATGCAAATTAAAGTTTTTGTGAAGATAATTCAAGGGCAATTGATTGAAGAAAAAGATAAATTAAAGGCAATAGTAGCTTATAAAGAAGCATATGAAATTATTAAAAATAATCCTGAAAATACTAATCCTTTTAAATACAATAAGATTCTCATACCTAGAAATATTGAGTCGGTGTATCGAGGATTATTTAATTTACTGGCAAATCAAAATCAAGAAAATTTTAGACAACAAATTAAAGAATCTCTTAAAGAACATCTTTTAACTGAGCTAGAATACTCATTAAAGGCAAAAAAATGGCAAGAAGCAGATGAAATAACTTCGAGAATAATACTTTTTTTGACTAACAGAGAAAAAGAAGGTTATTTGGATGAATCAGGAAGTAATAATTTGTCTTGCCCTTTACTCCAGCAAATTGATAAAAAGTGGCTAGAAAACTCAAAAGGTAATTTTGGTTTCAGCATACAAAAGAAAATTTGGATACATACAAAGAATAGGTTAGGTCTTAAAGCGTGGACAATGGTTGATCGGGATTATGAAAACTATTTTAGTTTCTCTAGTGCTGTCAAGTGGGATACTATATTACACGTAACTATATACGATCTTTTAAGCGACATAGGTGATGTGGAACTGAAGGAATGGCGTGGAGTACTACCCTTAAGTGGGCTGCCTACACCTTGGCGTTTAAGAGCTTCTGAGAAAGGGATGAGTGAGACATGGCATGGTTCGGGGGAGATAACACGTACTTCTAGCTTTTTTTCTCGCGCTGCGACTTGTAATCTTTAGCACGTAAGTTTCGCAGTCTTTTTGACTCTTCAGTTTATTACTGCGGCAACTCAATACCATCCGATCGCACTTTCAATCCAATCACTCAAAACCATGCGATCGCTCTCCCAATCTAACTACTAAAAACTATACGATCGCACTGCAATGCCTTTAGAAAAATAACCTATTTAAAAAAGCTAGGTTGAGCCTCAAATTTGGGACAATACTAATAGCTGTAATTACGATTAAAATTAAATGCATGTTATTAGCCGCAGGATTTTGCGGGAATTTTGTGAAACACATGCAGATTCCTGTGATGCGCTTTATGATTGGTATAGGGTTGCAACTAAAGCAGAATGGAAAAACTTGCTTGAAGTTCAGGCAATTTACCCAAAAGCAGAAGCTGTCGGTAACTTTACTGTTTTTAATATCAAAGGAAACAACTATCGTTTAATTGTTGATATTGTTTACGAAGCTCAAAGAATCTATATAAAATACATCCTAACTCACGCCGAATATGATAAGGATAAATGGAAAAATGACCCGTACTTTTAATCCTGAATCTTACGGTAAGCTGCTAGCCGAATATCAACCAAAAACAATTACCACTGAAGAAGAAAACGAACAAGCTCTTAAATTAGCTCAAAGCTTAGAGCATCGTCCCCATCGTACACCAGAAGAGGATGTGCTGTTGGAATTATTAGTGACATTAATTGAGAAATTTGAAGAAACCCATTACCTAATTCCCCAAGGAACACCTCATTCAATGTTAATGCACCTGATGGATGCACGCGATATAACAGATGAAGCATTAGTAGATGTAATTGGCTCCTTGGAAATTGTACGGGAAATTATCGATGGTATTCGCACTATGAACAAAACAGAAGCAGAAGCACTTGCAAACTATTTTCACGTAGATGTTAGCTTGTTTATATAACTGACTTTAGAAATTAGCCAAGGTGAGT